>CALUTX010000006.1 GCA_944323815.1 uncultured Parabacteroides sp.
AGTCACCGGCAAAACGAATCCCAACCTTCTCCAACGTTTTTACTTTTGTCTCTTCTGCCATATCTATAATTAGCTTTATTGCCTTACTTACAAAATGCACACAAAGTAAAGAAAAATCTTCACAAAATCATAATCAGACAGCCTAAAAAGCCGTCAAATAAATATCAATATCATTCGAACGGATATTAAAATGTCCGGACACATACTCACAAACCGGCTTTCCGGCATACAGATATACTCCCTTTTTTAATCCGGTGTCACAACGTATCGCCGACTGAATGCCTCCCACATCACCTATGCGAAACAGCAAGGGCACAAACAGATTACTCAATGCCATAGAAGCCGTACGCGCCACATAGTTACTGATATTGGGCCGACAATAGTGCAATACACCATATTGCTCAAACACCATTGGAGCGGCAGGCGACAAACAGCACGTCGTTTCAAAGCATCCACCCTGATTCATCCGCAAATCAATCACAAGCGAACCCTTTTTCATCGACCGAACCATATCTTCGGCTATGACATAACGCCGAAACCTGTTGATATAACGCATCGCCCCGATGACGACATCCGCCGTGCGGAACGCATTGTGCAACACATTCGGGTGGAAAGTCGAAGTAAAAAGCCCCTGTCCCAGCAACTGCTGAATCATCCGCAATTTGTTCACATCCTCGTCAAACACTTTCACCGACGCCCCCAGTGCCATCGCCGCTCGCGCAGCAACAGTCCCGGCATGTCCCGCTCCGATGATAACCACCTCCGTAGGAGACACACCGGGCACACCGCCCAGCAAAATACCTTTGCCACCATGCGCATTACTCAAAAGTTCGGCCGCAATCATAATCGAAGCCGCCCCTTCAATCTCCGAAATCGCATTCAAAACCCATCCATGCCCCTCTTCATCCGCCAGCAATTCATAAGCGATAGCCGTAATACGTTTGGCAAGCATCGCCTCGAACGCCTCTTGCGAAAAGGCGGAAAACTGGAGCGAAGCGAACAAAGTGGCCCGTGTTTTCATGCACAAGACCTCTTTCAGCGTCGGAGGCAACACCTTCAAAATCACATCGGCCTGATACACCTCTTCAGCCGTAGAAACGATTTCCGCACCCGCCTCGGCGTAATGCGTGTCTGAATAATTAATGCCCAGACCGGCCCCCTCTTCCACCAGTACCCGGTATCCTCGGTCGACAAGCATGTCCACCGCCTCCGGGGTCAATATCAACCGCCGTTCCGCCTCGTCCCGTTCACGCGGTATCCCTATCAGCAAGCGATGATTCGTCTTGCCCAGCTCCTTCAACAGTTCCTGCGGGATATAAGCCCCCTGTATGCCGCCAGCTCCTTCCATCTTTCTTATGCCAATATCTCTATCAATGTATCCGTTATCTGTCGCACGTCTTGCTCGGTCATCATCGCTTCCGCATCAAAAACGACCGACGCCTTTTCATAAAAAGGTTCCCGCCGGCTCAAACTCTCGGCGATAAACGTCCGCAACGCCTCGCCGGTACGCCCTTCCAGCACTGGGCGAGTGGTCTTGCAGCACTCCAACCGGTTCGCCAACTCGCCGACTGATACCTTCAGATAGACCGTCTGCCCTGCGCGGTTCATAAAATCCATATTGTCAAAGAAACAGGGCGTACCGCCTCCGCACGAGACAAGCACATCTTCAAATTCCGCCACCTCGCGGAGCATCCGCCGCTCCAGCTCGCGAAACCCGGCTTCTCCCCTCTCGGCAAACAGTTGGGGAATGGTTTTATGAAAACGTCCCTCCACGTAAAAATCAAGGTCGATGAACGAAAGTCCCAATCGCTCGGCCAACACCTTCCCCACCGTCGTTTTCCCAGCTCCCATATATCCAATCAAAAATATACGCTTCATACGAATTAAGATAGTTTGATGCAAATGTATGTTTTTTCCCCCAAGAACAAGGATTTTCCACCAAAAAAACGTCTCGCACTCCACGATTCTTTCATTTTCTTTCATTTACGACCTTACATGTTTACCCGCCGGATAAATTGATTTAGGCTTCGGGAAAACGGATTTTGGAGAAGGCTTTTTCAGAAAAAAAGAAAGAATTAAAGGGGGAATCCGTACCTTTGCATTCCTCATTTTCGAATCTGGCAATATGGCAAAAGCAAAATATTATGTAGTATGGCAAGGCGTCGTTCCCGGCGTCTATGACAACTGGGCGGCCTGCAAAACGCAAATAGACAAGCAGCCGGGCGCCAAATACAAATCGTTCGAGACGCGCGAAGAGGCGGAAGCGGCGTTTGCGAACGGTCCCGAGTCCTATCTGAAGCCCCGGCAGCGTACCCCTTCCTCCACCGCTGCTCAAACGACGGTCGAAAGACCTCTCGGCCCTTGCCTCTGCGTCGACGCCGCTTGTAGCGGGAATCCAGGCAACATGGAATACCGGGGAGTTTATCTGCCCACAGGGCAAGAGATTTTCCGCATCGGTCCCTATCGCAAAGGGACGAACAACATCGGCGAATTTCTCGCCCTCGTACACGGCCTTGCCCTGCTGCAACAGAAAGGCAGCACCATCCCCATCTATTCGGACAGCCGAAACGCCATCGGCTGGGTCAAGCAAAAGCAATGCAAAACAAAACTTGAACGCCTTCCCGAAAACGAACCCATTTTCGACCTCATCGAACGCGCCGAACGCTGGCTTCAAACCCACACCTACACCACCCCCATTCTGAAATGGGACACCTCCGCATGGGGCGAAATCCCGGCAGATTTCGGTAGGAAGTAAGTTCCTCCCCGACAAACACAAAAAAGAGGCTGTGTCGACACCGACACCTATTTTTCCCCACGTTCCGGGAAAACTCTCATTTCCCGCCGGGTAATTTTGCGGAGCGTGAGGGAAATTCTTTGTTTGACGGTTGTCAGACAGTTGTTCGACCCTTGTCAAACAGCTGTCCGACGACCGTCAAACAGCTGTCCGACGAAGGTCGAACACAAATTTGTTGGGCATCTCTGCAAAACTATCCGGCAATGGAGGGGTAATTTTGTGCCGGATCAGCCGTTTTAGGACGGACTTCCCTACCGATTAAAAGGGAACGCAAGTTTGACGGGGTAAAAAAATGGAATACAGACGCAGAAAGAGCGGATGAACGCAGATTTCTGTTTTGAAATTGTCAACTGTGCATTGTCAATTATATAATAATGTACACAGGAGAGAAATAAGCAGAACCAAGAACCTTTTTACCGGTTTTATCGCTGTAAATAAGAGGATTAAGCCAATCTTGAAAAAGTGTAAAATGACTAATAAAAACGATCGTTTATTTCGTCACAAAAATACGCATAGTTTTTGAACCTGCAATCTTTTCCGCCAATATTTTTCTCAAATCTATCTTCTTTCTTATCAATCAGATAGCAAAAAGAGGACAAAAGCTCCCCATTCCCAAACAAAGCCGAAAAAATGGCGAAAATAAACGATCGTTTTTTCCTGCCAAAAGACAATTATTAACAGAGTGACAGGAAGAAGAGAAAGAAAGAATATAACTACTTAATACATTATTTATTAACTAATTAAATGAAATTATGAACAAGAAGATTTCTACATTGATGGCAGGAGGATTCCTGCTGACAAGTGTGTTCGCTTCTGCCCAGATTGATGTAAACAATCTGGAAAAAGCGGCAAAAGTGGAAAACGGTGATTACATCATCGTTCGTGACTTGCCAAGTACAAGTGGCGTTACTACTACTGCCGGAGAATTGGATAATGCTGATTTGGTTTTACAAGCCCAATTAGATGCAAAAGGAGAAGTATTGACCCATTCGACAAGAACTCTTTCAGTAGCGAAGTTGGATAGTGCAGTATGGACGTTGACTGTAAAAGAGGAAACAACTTCGACCAGTGTTAAGTCTTACACTTATACGTTGAAGAACAAAACGACAGGTACTTATCTGACCTTTGAGGCAAACGGTTCTATCACAACAGATGCATCTAAGGCAACAAAAGCAGAAATGGGTACGGAACGTAGTGCCATTTTTGCAGGTGTAGGAGGTAAAACAGAAGCAGGTACGCCGTTTACGAATGGCGGTATTTTATATGCAAAAGGTACAGAAGGTGCTAATGCGTTGCGTCTCTTGATGAACGGTACAGTTGAACTGGGTAATACCGATGGAGGTATTAATATTACACTTTACAAGTATACCGCAGAACAAAAAGCTGACATCGCCAAGATGAACGATACGATGGGTGGCAATGGTTTCAACTTGTCGTCAGCTGCTAACGATTATGAAGGCAATATTTTCAAAAATTTGAATTTGAAAGCATTTGAAATCCCTGCAACAGGTGACGATGCAATCGAAAACGTTCCTGCCGGTACATATTTGGTCTTGGCAGATAATATGCCTGTTGAGCTGGGCTTGAAAGATGCAAAGCTGAATACAAGAGAGTTATTCGATGCTTGTACATTCGTTGCTGTTGACCCGACTACGAATTTGAACATTAACGAAGTTCCGCGTGACAAAGGTCGTGGTTTCTGGTTTACAACGGTAAAGGGTTCGGATTTCTATTTCTTCAATAATAAAACTGATGGTGAATCGAAAGCAGATGAAATCTATGTGGGTAATGCTTGCTTCAATATTATCAATCCGACTTTGTTGGATGAAACGACTTATCAGATTTATACGACTACGGCTCGTGTATTGAAAGCTGCCAATGGAGACGAACAAATTGCTGCAGGTAAACAATTCATCGGTAGTGTAAAAGATCAAGACGTAGATTATGTAATTACGAATACAACAGGTTTGACGTTTACATTGACGAACGGAACATTATATGATGTAACAGAGCTATTGAACGACACGAATACTCCGGCTATTTACACAATTCAGTTTGTAAGTGGTGCTGAAAAACTTGAAGAAGAACAGCCGAGCGAATACGGACAATATTTGACACTTTCTAAACGGACAAGCCAAGGTACATTGTCATTTGCTTCTGTCGTAGAATGCAATCCGGAAGACCCGATGTTCCAATTCGTCATTACAGCTGTTGATGAAGATGAAAAGACGGTTACATTCACGAATCGTCAGACGAAAGTTTCTTTTGAAACAGCTTTGTATGAAGATAAGGCTAATCCGGGACAGTATACAATTTATCCGGTAGAATCAACTTGGGATGTTTATGTAGAAACATTTGATGGAGATTCAAAGAACGATAAAGTTGTTTTGGATCCTGAAAAGTGGAATAAGATGAAAATCTTATTGACTCCGGTAACTGTAGAAGACAAATTCGCAAGCTTTGTAAATCGTGCAGCAGGTGCAGGTTTGGTAACGTTCGAGTTGGCTAAGAATATCGATGATGTTCCTGAGTTCTATGTGGGCGCTACTTACAATAAGAACACAGGCGTGATTGAAGATGATGAACTTTTGGCTTACAGCGATATTGCTAATGCAACACAGTTCGAATTAGTAAAGAGCGAAAAGCCTGAGACTATTTTGAATAGCTATATCTATATGCAGAATGACCGTGTAACTGCTTCAAGAGACAAAGATACTGTTGCATTCTATACTTATGAGATTAAAGCATTTGATGCTGATATCGATAATTATTATCTGGGTTATAAGAACAGAGAATTTGTGTTAGGCACAAGCAGTTTGGATTTCGTTATCAAAGAGAATGTAGATGGTTCAGTTGCTTTAATTGATTATGATGCAACAAATAAAAAGTTGGATGTTGAAATGAATACCACTGTTTCTAATACAAACTACCTGTATGTAAATGAGACATTGGAAGACGGTGACGGTGCTTGGACTACAGATAACACATATGCATTAGAAGGTAAATTGAGCACAGGTCTGAAGACCTTCATGGTTGAAGAAAATCCAGCTATCAGCTACGAAGCTGTTCCACAACACGTATCGTTCCAAGCTGCTTTGGGTGGTTTCCTGACAATGGATGAAAACAAAGACGCTCGTTTGGCTATCAAAGAAGAAGCAAACGAAGATTTGACATTCTGGATTGACACAGTTTATTCAGACCGTAACATCCCGTCATTCTACATCACAAAGGGTGGCAACTTCTTGTATAATGCAAAAGATTCAGCAGATTATTATGGCAACCGTGGAAATGACCGCTTTACGGTTGAAATTTCTGGAACGCCAACTGCCAAACTGATCTTCAAAGCAGGTGAATTAATTTCTTCTGATACGTTACAGACAGTTATAGACGGTCAGAAAGTATTGGTTGCTGAAAAGGACAATGCTCCGAAGAAGATCAAAGGCGGTTTGAGCGACTTCCAGTTCCAAATTATCAGTACTGAGAACGGTAGCGATGAATATGTTATTCGTCAGGGTGCTCAATATGTTTGCCAAGTAAACAATTTCTTCTACTTAGGGAAGAAGGATGCCGCCTACAGCTTCGTCATCGAAAAACAATCTGCTCCGACGGCTAACGACGAAATCTCAACCTCTGAGGTGAAAGTCATCGCCGGCAACGGTCAGATCACCATCGCAGGTGCAGCCGGTAAGAAGGTTGTTGTAAGCAACATCTTAGGTCAGGTAGTTGCTAACACAGTGATCACTTCTGACAATGCAACGATTGCAGCTCCGCAAGGAATCGTAGTCGTAGCAGTTGAAGGTGAAGAAGCTGTTAAGGCAATTGTAAAATAATTGAGGTGATATGGTAGAGACGTGGCGCCGCCGCGTCTCTCTTTCACGCGAAAAAGAAAAAACAAACATACACAGGGAGACGCGGCACGCCACGTCTCTACTGGTCTGACAAACATTTTATAATCAAATAATTCAATTAATTAGTGCCGCACGGAGTAATCCAAAAGTATCCTGCGACAGGTGAACAGCGGTCTTGTTTAATATTAATAATATAAAGTATTAGAATTAAAGTTCTTGTCTGCCGGTACGCTTGCGAAAGCGGAGGGCAGCACACAAAAACAGAGTCCCGGAGGCTTCGGCTTTCGGGACTTTTGTTTATAGACTTCCTATCATGGGTTTGGTAAAACCATTCAAAAGTTTTACATTTGTCAGTTATTAAAGAAAAGAATTATTCAAACGAAAGAAACAATACATGGGAAAACATCTATTTTTAGGGGATGAGGCTATCGCACAAGCGGCTATCGACGCCGGTTTGTCTGGCGTTTATGCCTATCCGGGAACCCCATCGACCGAAATTACGGAATATATCCAAAACTCGGCCATCGCCAAAGAGAGAGGCATTCATTGCCATTGGAGTGCAAACGAAAAGACAGCCATGGAGGCTGCTTTGGGTATGAGTTATGCAGGGAAACGCTCGCTCTGCTGCATGAAACATGTCGGGATGAACGTAGCTGCCGACTGCTTTATGAATGCGGCCATCAGCGGCATCAACGGCGGCATGCTGATTGTCACCGCCGACGATCCGTCTATGCACTCCTCGCAAAACGAACAAGACAATCGGTATTATGGGCATTTTGCAATGATCCCGATGCTTGAACCCTCCAGTCAACAAGAGGCATACAACATGGTCTATGAAGGCTTCGCGCTCTCGGAAGCATTGGGCTATCCTATCCTGCTGCGCATCACCACCCGCATGGCCCATTCGCGTGCCGGGGTCACTACACGTGAGAGCAAAGCAGAAAACCCGTTGCAGACTCCTGCTGACGGACGTCAACGTTATATCCTTTTGCCCGCCATTGCCCGCAAACGGTTCCGTGCGCTCATAGAGGCCCAAGAACGGTTTGAGTCGGTTTCAGAAGAATCGGTTTATAACCAATATTTTGACGGACCGGACAAACGGTTGGGTATCATCACAACCGGGATTGCTTTCAACTATTTGTCTGAAAACTATCCCGAAGGTTTCCCGCATCCGGTTTTAAAGATTTGCCAATATCCGTTGCCCCAAAAACAAATCCAACAACTCGTCGAAACGTGTGATGAGATTTTGGTGTTGGAAGAGGGGTATCCTTTCGTGGAAGAACAACTGAAAGGCGTACTCAGCTTGGGTATCCGTGTGCATGGCCGCCTCGACGGCACGCTGCAACGGGATGGCGAACTAACACCCGACGCCGTAGGCAAAGCACTCGGGAAACCCATTACCCGCTATTACGCCATTCCTGAAATCGTCGAACAACGTCCGCCAGCCCTTTGCCAAGGATGCGGCCACAGGGATGTCTATGAAGCGTTGAACGAAGTATTGACAGCATATGCCGATGCCAAAGTATTTGGCGACATTGGTTGCTATACGCTGGGCGCTTTGCCTCCATTCCGTGCGATCGACACCTGTATTGATATGGGGTCTTCCATCACCATGGCGAAAGGAGCGGCCGATGCGGGTATCTTCCCGGCTGTTTCCGTCATTGGGGATTCGACATTTACCCACTCCGGTATGATGGGACTACTTGATTGCGTCAACGAAAATACAAACATCATCATCGTGATTTCTGACAATGAAACCACCGCCATGACAGGAGGCCAAGATTCTGCAGGAACAGGACGATTGGAATCTATCTGTGCGGGTATCGGAGTCGACCCGGCACACATCCGCGTTATGATTCCATTAAAGAAAAATTACGAGGAGATGAAAGCTATCATTCGTGAAGAGATTGAATACCGAGGTGTCTCCGTTCTGATTCCGCGTCGCGAATGTATGCAGACAGTAACCCGAAAGAAAAAAGCAAGTAAAAAATGAAAACAGGTATTATCTTATCCGGCGTGGGAGGACAGGGCATCCTCTCCATTGCCGCCATCATCGGAGAAGCAGCCCTGAAAGAGGGGTTGTATATGAAGCAGGCAGAAGTTCACGGGATGAGCCAGCGAGGGGGCGACGTTCAGTCAAACCTGCGTTTGTCAGACCAACCGATTGCGTCTGACCTGATTCCGTTGGGTCACGCAGATCTGATTATCTCGCTCGAGCCCATGGAAGCGCTTCGGTATCTGCCCTATCTGACCGCAGAGGGATGGTTAGTGACCAATGCAAAACCATTCATCAACATCCCCCATTATCCCGAGCCGGAGCAATTGCAAGCAGAATTGGATAAACTGCCGCACAAAGTTGTATTAGACGTGGAAAGTATTGCCAAAGAGGCAGGTTCTCTTCGCGCAGCCAACATCGTGATGCTGGGCGCAGCTGCTCCGTTTATCGGCATTGAATATGACAAATTAGCGGAAGGTATCCGCAACATCTTCAGCCGCAAAGGGGAAGAAGTAGTTGAAATGAATCTGAAAGCATTCAAGGCCGGCTACGAAAGAGCACAAAACCAATAGCGTTTAATTCTTCAAAAATTAAAATTCAAAAACAGAATAATGAAACATCTATGGATTTGTTTGTTTGCCCTGCTTCCTTTTTTAGCCCATGCCCAAGAAGCCAATGAGGGTGTATCAGCAGGAGACCGGATGCCGTCTTTCAACATCGTACATGATGATGGGACAACCGTTACATCTGCGTCTTTCAAAGGGAAAGTGATTTTGGTCAACTTTTTCGCAACATGGTGTCCTCCTTGTCAAAAAGAGCTGGCAGAAATACAGCAGACACTTTGGCCGAAGTACAAAGACAACCCTGATTTTGCCTTATTAGTAATCGGGAGGGAACATTCGGATGCCGACTTGCAGGCCTATAACAAAAAGAAAGGCTTCTCTTTCCCGCTTTATCCGGATAAAAACCGATCCATTTATGCCGCTTTTGCCAAAAATCTGATTCCGCGATGTTACCTGATTGACCAAAAAGGAACCATCGTCTATACAACAAAAGGTTATGATGAAAAAGAATTTTCAACCTTGATGAACCAAATAGAAGCATTATTAAAATAAAAGCAATGGAATATAAAAACATACATATCGTCTATTTTTCACCTACCCATACATCGGCCAAGACTGCCTATGCAATTGCTGAGGGTTTGGGAAGTGATGTTTTGTTAGAATCCGATATTACCTACAAAATGCCGGAAAAACCCATCGAGATACCCGATGATGAACTGACCGTTGTCGCCGTACCTGTTTATGGAGGACGAGTGGCTGAAACTGCTATGGAACGCTTGCGTGTGTTTCATGCCCACCATGCTCCGGTCGTACCTGTCGTCGTATATGGGAATCGGGACTATGAAGATGCGTTATTGGAATTAACCGACGCACTAACCGAAGCGGGATTTGTACCGGTAGCCGCAGGTGCATTCGTCGGTGAACATTCGTTCAGCCGCAAACAGATGCCGATCGCAGCAGGACGCCCCGATGCTGAAGACCATGAGTATGCCGTTTGTTTCGGAGTCCGAATCCGAGCCAAACTGGAAACACTAAAAACACTGGCAGATTTGCCGCCCCTCAAAGTGAAAGGGAATTTTCCTTACCGGGAAAAAGGGCCTTCTACGCCCCAAGCGCCTGTCGTCGACGAAGAGTTGTGTACGCAATGCGAATATTGCATCGATGTGTGTCCGGTATCAGCCATTTCCATCGTTGACGACCGGATGTTCAGCGATCCGAACAGTTGCATCAAATGTTGCGCCTGTGTCAAAGAGTGCCCGGAAGGAGCCCGCTCATTTGATACTCCTTATACGGCTATGTTGCATAAAAACTTCAGTGCCCGCCGTGAACCCGAGCTGTTTGTCTAATCATCAACCGATTCTTTTTATAGAGAAAAGCGATGAAACAAAATCATTGGAAAGAGCGGATAGGCATCATGTACTCGACCAATCCGGACTTTGAGTATGAAACCAATCAGGTGGAAGAAGAGGAAACTCTTCCCAAAGAGAAACAGTCCTTACGGATTTCTTTAGACAAAAGAAACCGAGGAGGAAAATCGGTCACATTAATCACAGGGTTCCGGGGAAAACAAGATAGCCTTGATGAAATCGGCAAATGGCTGAAGACAAAATGTGGCGTAGGTGGAGCGGTAAAAAATGGAGAAATCCTTATACAAGGAGATTTCCGGCAAAAAGTGTTGGAGTTATTGCAAAAAGAAGGGTATATAAAAAGCCGTATCATTTAGAAAGAGAGAGGTTGCCATGTTGACTGTTTACAGAGCTTCTGCCGGAGCAGGTAAGACGCATACTTTAACAGGAGAATATCTGTCGCTGCTATTCAGTATGCCGGGAGCTTTCCGGCATATCTTAGCCGTCACGTTCACGAATAAAGCCACGGACGAGATGAAAAGCCGTATCGTCAACGAGTTATACAACTTAGCATCCGGCAAAGCCTCCGATTACATACAAACCCTACAAGCGGCCTATTCCTTGACAGAAAAACAGATACGGGCACAAGCTCAAAAAATTCTGATCGAGGTCCTGCATGACTATTCCGCCTTTCACATCAGCACGATTGACCGTTTTTTCCAGCAAACCATGCGTGCCTTTACACGTGAAATCGGGTTGCATGGCGGTTATGGCATCGAAATGGATCAGGAACTGGTTTTGGCCACTGCTGTCGACAACTTACTCGCAGACCTTGACCATCCTACAAACAAACAGTTGCTTCATTGGTTTCTCCGCTTTGCAGAAGAACGAATAGAGAACGGGGGCGAATGGAACTTACGTCGTGAAATCATGGCGTTGGGACGGGAAGTTTTTAAAGAGAAATTCAAGGCTTCCGGTAATGAAGTAGCGCAAGACATTGCAAACAAACAACTGTTGGAGAGTTACAGAGGCGAACTATACAAAATCATACATGCGACCGAATTCGAGATACAAAATTTAGGGAAAGAGGCGCTCTATATCATGGATCAGCACCTGGTAAAGCCTTCGGATTTCAAAGGAGGAAGCCGTTCGCCTTTGATGCTTTTCGAACGGTTGGCACAGGGCGAGATGAAGGAACCGACTGCCACTTTCCTCAAATTGGTGGACAACATGGACAATTATTATACCAAAACCACACCCACCGGTTTACGCGAAATCTTAAAAGCGACCGTACTCGACGGACTGAATGATTGCGTACGTGGCGTCATTTATCTCTTTGAGCACTTAAAGAATTATTATTCTGCCAAAGAAATCAACCGCTATTTTTACACCTTGGGAATCCTGACTGACATCTCTCAACAAATTGCAGCCTACCGCGAAGAAAAAAACGTCATGTTGATAGCAGACACCACCGAACTGTTAAACCAAATAATTGGTCAAAGTGACACGCCCTTCATCTATGAGAAAATCGGTTCCCGCATTGATCATTATATGATTGATGAATTCCAAGACACCAGTAACATGCAGTGGAACAACTTCCGCCCGCTGCTCGAGGAAAGTTTGGCGCAAGGGCAAAGCAACCTGATTGTCGGGGATGTGAAACAAAGCATCTACCGCTTCCGCAATTCCGACTGGGAGTTATTGGACAAACAAATCCGTTTAGATTTTTCAAACGAGGAAATTCAAGAAAAGACGTTGGCAGACAACTGGCGAAGCTGTCCCAACATTGTTAAATTCAATAACGCCTTTTTCAAGACCCTTCCCCTCGTTTTCCAACATACGTACAATGAGACGCTGGAAGCCTCTTTCCTCAGCGAGCAAGAAAAAGCATTATTCGCTACCAAAATCATAACGGCTTATGCCAAAAGCGAACAGCAAATTCCCCCCAAGGCCAACCAGCAGGAGGGACATGTCCGGATTGAATTTCTTTCTGACGATGAAGAAGAGCATGGGAAAAACTGGCGGGAAAAGACCCTCGAACAATTGCCTCATCTATTGGAACAGTTACAAGACAACGGTTATGCCTTAAAAGACATTGCGATATTGGTCCGCACCAATCAAGAAGGCGCCCAAGTGGCAGATACGTTATTAACTTACAAAGAAGACCATCCGTCGGAACATTATCATTATGACTTAATTTCAGACGATGCACTCTTTATCAGCAACGCTATTTCTGTCCGTTTCTTAGTGGCCATTTTGCGTTTCCTGAAGAAACCGACCGATGCCATGAACAAAGAAACCGTGACCTACCTGTACAAAGTATTGAAAGGGGCTTTTGGGAATGAGCAAATCACTCTACCCGCCGAAACCCTTTCCACGCTACAAACAATCGCCCAACAATCGCTATATGAAATTGTGGAAGAATTATTCCGGTTATTCGCTACGGACTTCCCTGAAAACGAACAGATATATATTCAGGCCTTTTTGGATATGATTTCAGAATTCGTCCAAAAAGAACATGCCGATTTGAGCCTGTTCCTCCTTTGGTGGGACGAAAGCGGCTGCAAAAAGACAATCACTACACCGAACGAACAAAATGCAATCCGAATCTTAACCATCCACAAATCAAAAGGGCTCGGCTTCAAAGCAGTCATCATCCCCTTTTGTGATTGGGAAATCGACCACAAACCCAACAAACAAATCATTCTATGGAGCCATCCCAAAGAGAAACCTTTCAACAAACTGCATTTAGTGCCCGTTCGCTATACCCCCCTATTAAGCAAGACCATTTTCGCCAAAGAATATTTTGACGAACGGCTACATACCTTTATCGACAATTTAAATACCCTTTATGTAGCGTTAACTCGCCCCAAGGAAGAATTATTTGTCTTTGCACCTGTTCCAGCAAAAATAAACAAGGAGACCAACCAAACCGAGAAAATTTCGTCGCTGGCAGACGCCATGTGGACAAGTCTACTTACAGAAATGCCCAATACAGAAGAGGGAGAATCCCTTCTTCAGTTACCGGCATTCTTCCAGGCGGGAACCCAGACGTTTGATATAGGAAGTTCCTCTGCCACCCGACAGACGCAGGAAAAGAAAAAATACGAAGAGATTGGTATGACTCGCCTCACCTCTATCTCTTCTACAGACCGATTGCATCTTCGATTGCAAAGCAAAGGCCTCTTTTTCGACGACCCGCACCGCAAATACGGCACGTTGATGCACAAACTATTAAGTAACATCCGAACACAAAAAGACATTACGCAAGCCATCAACCAGTATCGGCAAGAAGGGGTCATCGATGAGCAAGAAGCGCAAACCCTCCATGCCCGACTGAGCCACTTGTTGAATCAGCCGGATGTAAAGCCTTGGTATGATGAGGCCGCAGAAATAAAAAACGAAGTAAGTATCTTATTCGGGAACGGACTGTCCAAACGTCCGGACCGGGTCATCTTCCAACAAGACCGGGTCATTGTGATTGATTACAAATTCGGGGAACAAATCAATCCGAGCCACTACCAACAAATAAACACCTATTTAAAACTCATCAGACAAATGGGGTACCAACAAGTAGAAGGTTTTCTTTGGTATGTGGAGCTGGGTAAAATCGAAGCAATTCGATAATCATATTTTATAAATTTTCACTCCATAAGACCTATATTTGAAAATAATTCATATATATTTGCAACATAAGTTGCTAATATGAATATATAATTATGGATAAAAAATTTTTATTATCTTCGGATACACATAACCGAAACGAACTTCTTAAAAAAAAGATGATCCATCTGCTAATTGCAAATGGCGATGCCACCATTGCAGAATTAGGTCATGAAATGAATCTAAGTATCCCGACAGTAACCAAATTAATCTCTGAATTACAAGACGATGGTTATGTTTTAGACTATGGGAAACAGGACACAAGCGGAGGACGCAAACCCAATATTTACGGCTTGAACCCAGCTTCCGGATATTTCATCGGAGTAGATATTCTCAAAGACAAACTCCATTTAGCAATCATTGACTTCAAAGGGGACAAATTAGAGGTAGAAGAACATGTCCCTTATAAGTTGGAAAACACGCCGGCATCTTTGGAAAAACTCTACCAAGCCATCGAGCATTTCATCCACAATCTTCCCATCGAACGGAACAAAATATTAGCCATTGGCATCAACATCACCGGACGTGTCAATCCGGCTGCCGGTTACAGTTACAGCATTTTCTATTTCGAAGAAAAACCTCTTTCGCAAGTATTGGAAGAGCGGCTACAAACCAAAGTATTCATCGAAAACGACAGCCGGGCTATGGCCTATGGAGAATATATGCGAGGAGCCGTAAAAGGAGAAAAAGACATTTTGTTTGTCAACCTGACATGGGGACTGGGGTTAGGCATTATCATCGACGGCCAGCTCTACTACGGGAAATCGGGGTTCTCGGGTGAACTTGGGCATTTTTGTATGTGCGACAACGAAATATTATGCCACTGCGGAAAAAAAGGTTGTCTGGAAACGGAAGCTTCAGGTTCGGCATTCCAACGAATTTTAATGGAACGACATAAAAACGGGAGCAACACGGTATTGGCCCAAAAACTGGAAAACGAAGAAGAGATTTCACTAAACGACCTGTTAGATGCTGTGCACAAAGAAGATGTGCTTTGTATCGAAATCTTGGAACAAATTGGTCTGAATTTAGGGAAAGGCATCGCCGGCCTGATTAACATTTTCAATCCCGAATTGGTCATCCTGGGAGGCACACTGGCACAAGCAGGAGATTACATCAACTTACCAGTCCAAAGTGCCATCCGCAAATATTCACTGAATCTGGTCAGTCAGGACACGGAAATCAAATTATCCAAATTAGGCGAAAAAGCAGGCGTATACGGAGCATGTCTTTTATCCCGCAGTAAATTGTTGGGCATGATACATTATTAAATTACAATGTATTTATTGGATCAATAATTGAATAAAAAAAGACCGAATATTAATTATTTTCATTATATTTGCCGTATAATTTAAAAACGGAATTATTAATCCATTCAAAACAAATATATAATGGAAAAAATCAAAGGTCTTATAGATGCACCTTTTACTCCATTCTACAAAAACGGAGAGGTCAATTATGAACCCATAGAGATTTACGCCAAGCTCCTTGCAAAAAACGGACTGAAAGGTGTTTTTATCAATGGTTCTTCCGGCGAAGGGTATCTGCTGACTGAAGATGAACGGATGCGATTAGCCGAAAGATGGATGGAAGTAGTCCCAAAAGACTTTAAAGTAATTGTTCACGTAGGGAGTACATGTGTCAAATCAAGCCGCAAGTTGGCTGAACATGCCGTCCAAATCGGCGCATGGGGAATCGGAGCTATGGCATCTCCTTTCCCCAAAGTAAACCGGGTGGAAGAATTGGCCGCCTATTGTGAAAGGATTGCTTCCGGTGCACCCGAGCTTCCATTTTATTATTACCATATACCCGCCTTTAATGGGGCCTACCTGCCGATGATTGAACTGTTAAAAACAGTCGACGGGCGTATCCCGAATTTTGCAGGCATTAAATACACGTATGAAAGTCTTTATGAGTATAATCAATGCCGCCTGTATAAAAATGGGAAATACGACATGCTGCACGGGCAAGACGAGACACTGCTCCCTTGTTTAGCCATGGGAGGTGCACAAGGAGGCATCGGAGGAACCACCAACTACAACGGGAAAGTCCTCACGGGCATCCTCGAGGCTTGGGCAAAAGGAGATTTGGCAACGGCGCGTGAATTGCAGAATTTTGCGCAAGAAGTCATCAATGTCATCTGTCATTACCGGGGTAACATCGTGGGAGGTAAACGAATTATGAAACTAATCGGTCTGGATTTAGGCAACAACCGGACACCTTTCCAAAACATGACAGACGCAGAGGAACAGGCAATGAAAATGGAATTGGAAGCTATTCACTTTTTCGAAAGATGTAATCAATTTTAACCTTACAGATATGGAGCATATAAGCAATATTCCGGATTATCTCCGTTATTGGGGTAAGAAATACAAGGATGATTTCCTTACCGACATTCTACCCTTCTGGTTAGAACATGGTGTAGACCACAGGAACGGAGGGTACTTCACCTGTTTAGACCGGGACGGTTCGCTAATGGACTCTAATAAATCTGTCTGGTTTCAAGGGCGGTTCGCCTTTATCTTGGCTTATGCTTACAATCATATCGAAAAAAATACCGAATGGCTAAATGTGTGTAAAATGGGGTTAGACTTTATTGAAAAATATTGTTTTGACACCGATGGACGCATGTTTTATGAGGTAACAGAAACAGGAACTCCCGTACGTAAACGCCGATATGTCTTTTCTGAAACATTTGCAGCCATTGCCATGGCCCAATATGCTATGGCATCCGGAGACAAAAGTTATGCAGAAAAAGCAGTCAAACTATTCAAACAAATTCTCTATTACAAAAACACACCTGGGGCTTTAGAGCCCAAATTTCGAGAAGGATTCATTGCGAAGGGACATCCCCTTTGCATGATCCTAATCGACACAGCTGCACGCATACGCGAAGCGATAGACGACCCGATACTGACACAGCAAATCAATGAATCCATTGCCGAGTTGCAACACGATTTCATGAAACCTGAATTCAAAGCCATTCTTGAAACCGTCGGGCCTAAGGGTGAATTCATGGACTCCATACCAGGTCGAACCATCAATCCGGGACACTCTTTGGAAACCGCTTGGTTTATTTTGGAAGAGGCCAAACAGCGGAATTGGGATCCGCAACTCAAACAGATGGGACTGACTATCTTAGACTGGTCTTGGGACTGGGGATGGGATAAACAATATGGTGGCATTCGCTATTTCCAAGACTGCAAGCATCGCCCCCCTCAGGAGTATTGGCATGATATGAAATTCTGGTGGCCACAATGTGAAGCTATCATCGCTACGCTATATGCCTACGAAGCGACCCATGACACTCGCTATCTGGAGATGCACAAACAAATCAATGACTATACATACGCCCGCTTCCCCGACAAGGAATACGGCGAATGGTTCGGCTATTTCCACTATGATGGAACGCTCTCTCAACCGGCAAAAGGCAACATGTATAAAGGGCCTTTCCATATCCCTCGCATGTTGATCAAGTGCCACCTGCTCTGTAATGATATTTTAAAAACATATCACTAAGTTCTCTATTCATTAAATCTCAATGCCGTAAAAGATGGACAAAAACAGGTATTATCCTTGGCTTGTTGTCGCTCTGCTTTGGGGCGTCGCGTTGTTAAACTACATGGACCGCCAGATGCTTTCTACCATGAAGGCGGAAATGATGGTCGATATAACGGAATTGGAGTCTGCCGCCAACTTCGGCCGGCTGATGGCTGTATTCTTATGGATATATGGTTTGGTAAGTCCTTTTGCAGGCATGGTCGCCGACCGTATCAACCGGAAATGGCTCATTGTCGGGAGTCTTTTCGTTTGGTCGTTCGTCACCTTGATGATGGGATATGCCACCTCTTTTGAACAGCTTTATGCCCTTCGTGCGATCATGGGTATCAGTGAGGCTTTATACATCCCGGCCGGACTCGCCTTGATCACGGACTATCATGACGAGAAGAGCCGTTCGCTGGCCGTAGGCATACACATGACCGGCCTCTACGCGGGTCAGGCCTTGGGGGGATTTGGAGCGACTATCGCCAGTGCGCACAGTTGGCAAGACACATTCCATTGGTTCGGGATTGCAGGGATTCTATACAGCCTTCTCCTTATCGCTTTCCTCCGCGAAAAAAGGACATTATACAGGCCCGCGGCAGACCTACGTGCCTCACAAGAGAACCCCATAGCAGGAGCTTTCAAGGGGGTAGGAATACTGCTCACCAACGTCGCTTTCTGGATTATCCTCTTCTTCTTCGCCACCTCCAGCCTGCCGGGATGGGCAACCAAAAATTGGCTTCCTACACTGTTTGCTGACAGCCTCTCCATCCCCATGGCCGAAGCTGGACCATTGGCGACCTTCACCATCGCCTTCTCCTCCTTCCTCGGAGTCATCGCGGGCGGATTGCTGTCGGATAGATGGATACGGACGAACATCCGTGGTCGCATCTATACGAGCGTCATCGGGCTTGCCCTCACCATCCCTGCGTTACTGCTGCTTGGGTTCGGTAATAACCTGCCGATGATCGTCACGGGAGGGCTCTGCTTCGGGATAGGGTTCGGGATGTTCGATGCCAATAATATGCCTATCTTGTGCCAGTTCGTTTCTCCCCGCCACCGGGCAACGGCATACGGCATCATGAATATGATCGGAGTCTTTGCCGGAGCCGTCATCACCAAGACTTTGGGCGAATCGACCGACGCCGGAAACCTCGGCCGCGACTTCGCGCTCATGGCAGGCGTGGTCTTCATCGCCCTGCTCCTTGAGTTCTTGTGCTTGCGCCCGAAGCGTGAGCATCCAGATGAATAATTGTCTCACATTTAATACATTCTACAATGAAGAAGTTACTCCTTTTTCTCCTCCTCCTGCCATGCGTATACACCTACGCAGGAGCGGATAGCGTATTTGTAAAGATACCTCAAATACCCATCCTCATCGACCGCACGGACAACATCCTCCTCGAACTGCGTATAGACGCCCAAAAAGGGGATATACTGAACCAACTCGCCCTCCAATTTGAGGACGAAGCCGCTTTATCGAGCATCCGTGCCCTCCGCCTCTACTATGCCGGGACAGAGGCCACCTCGCGCGAAGGCACGCACTGGCGACCAGTGGACTATGTGAATGCTTTCGACCCGCAATGGACCCGCAAGGCGAACCCCGCCTATTCCGTCCTGCAACAGGAAATCACAGCTATTAAACCCTCGCTCTCCTTCCAAAGCGAACAGCCGATGGTTAGTGGCGTTAACTATTTCTGGATCAGTATCGAGATGAAGCCCGGTACCGACCTATTGACGACATTGGCACTTCGTGTAAAGTCGGCCGAAATCAACCGCCTACCTGCCGTCCTCATCCAAGAAAGGACGGAACAGACACGCCGTATGGGTATTGGTGTTCGTCATGCGGGAGACGATGGGGCGGCAGCCTATCGCATACCGGGGTTGGTCACGACGAACAACGGGACGCTCCTAAGCGTCTACGACATCCGCTATAATAGTAGCGTTGACCTGCAAGAGATGATAGACATCGGCATCAGCCGTAGTACAGATAAGGGGCAGACGTGGGAACCCATGCGGGTGGCAATGACTTTCGGTGAGACCGGCGGGTTACCACGGGCACAGAACGGCGTTGGCGATCCCTCGATATTGGTAGACACGAAGACCAACACCGTCTGGGTAGTGGCGGCATGGACGCACGGCATGGGGAACGGCCGTGCCTGGTGGAATTCATTCCCCGGGATGGCTCCCGACGAGACAGCGCAACTCATGCTCGTGAAGAGCGAAGACGACGGGCGAACATGGAGCGAACCCATCAATATTACCCGGCAGGTAAAAGATCCTTCCTGGTACTTTCTTCTGCAAGGGCCGGGGCGGGGCATCACCATGCACGACGGGACGCTGGTCTTCCCTATCCAGTTCATCGACTCCACACGAATACCCAACGCCGGCATCATGTACAGCCAAGACCGCGGAGTCACGTGGCACCTCCACAACCATGCACGTACCAACACGACAGAGGCCCAAGTAGCCGAAGTGGAGCCGGGCGTATTGATGCTCAACATGCGCGATAACCGGGGAAGCAGCCGGGCCGTCTCGACCACGCGCGACTTGGGACGTACATGGACGGAGCATCCCTCCAATCGGAGCGCCCTGCCCGAGCCCATCTGTATGGCAAGCCTCCTGCAAATAGATGCCAAGGATAATGTTTTAGGGAAAGACCTCCTCGTCTTCTCGAACCCCAACACGACTAAAGGGCGGCATCACATCACCATCAAAGTAAGCACAGATAGCGGACTCACGTGGCCTACCTACCATCAGGTATTATTGGATGAAGAAGAGGGCGGGGGCTACTCGTGACTTACTGTCATCGACCGCGAGACCATCGGGATACTATATGAGTCAAGCGTTGCTCACATGACCTTCCAGAAAGTCCGCATAAAAGACCTCCTCCCTACCCCTTGACAACACAAAAAAACGAGTATCAATTATCCTTGGCAAGGGTAACTGATACTCGTGATAAAGGGTAACTGATCCCCTTTTTTATTACAGATTCTTCCACATTTCTTCTTGCTCCCATTCCTCTAAAAATCCCATTTCGGACAATGAAATGACATCTTTATATTGTTCCAACAATGTGCGCAATCTTTGGTTGAAATTGAATTCGGGGTCGATAATTTGCATAAAGTAATTCAACAAGCAAAAACGATAAAAAGTCTTTTCCCGTTTGACATTGGAATAGTTTACAAGCCATGTATTCTCCGAAACACGAAAAAAGGGATCAGGAACGACCCTGAAACGCCTGTTCCAAATCCATTGCGGATGGGCACAACAGTTCCTCAATTCCTCCAATGCATACATGCTTGAAGAAAATGCACAAACAGGAGGTATACCCAATTCACGCGCAATGATTTCTTTCTCTCTGTACCCTTTCAAATGCGAATAAATACGGTACAGCAAACCAAAAGTCATCTTATCCATCACATCTTGAAAGGGACGAGGTTCCGCCAACGTGAAATATTTCTTCATGAAATCCTGTATTTCGGTATAAACACATTGTACAACCTGCCTCCCATCTTTCAATATTTTTCCCTCAGGACTCTTAAACAATTCTTTCCGATTTTGCCAAAAACAACCATAGGGCTGTTCCATTTGATAAGTAATTTGTGCACGAAAAGCGATCTCAATCTTCCCCATCACGTGTAAAATCAATATACGCAGTTCATCATTGAACTGATACAATCTATACACATCACCCCAAGATATATACTTGAAATACAATCCGTCATCATCTTTACGCCAAAAATAATGCAGATAAGGCATGAACGTTTTTATACCTATATACTTTAGATGCAAATTCATCTCCTTATGATTAAAAACCTGTAATCCCGATTTTTCCAGCATATACATCTGTTCAGCGTAGGTAAATCCTTGACACAAAAATTGTTCACTCCACTCTTGCGCAGTTTCAAAAAGAGGCATATTTAATTCCATTCTATATTTGATATTGATTAGAGGTCAACCCGATATTTTAAATAAGCATATAATACAAAAACATATACACTCTCCACAGGTTTTTCTCTGATATTAATAAATTAAATAATAAAAAGGGGGATATCCCCTAATTGAGACATCCCCCCTATTTTCTACTACTCGTCTTTGTCTACCGCATTGAAGTCTACAACACTTCTGCGATTGGCAAAGATACGGTCAAAATCATCTTTTGCGCCGACAACCAGTTTGTCGAAATCACGTTGTCCGGTTCCAGCAGGAATCAAATGACCACAAATCACATTTTCCTTCAAGCCTTCAAGACGATCCACCTTTCCATTGATAGCGGCTTCGTTCAAAACCTTTGTCGTTTCTTGGAAAGAAGCTGCGGACATAAAGCTATTCGTCTGCAAAGCAGCACGCGTAATACCTTGAAGAATCTGATTGGCCGTAGCAGGGATGGCATCACGAACTTCAACCAATTTCAAATCCCGACGCTTCAACATACTGTTCTCGTCTCTCAGCTTACGAACCGTCACAATCTGTCCTGCCTGCAATGTCTGAGAATCTCCCGGATCTGTTACCACTTTCTTGCCCCAGATACGATCGTTTTCATCCATTACTTCCAACTTATCAACCACTTGCTGTTCCAAGAAACGCGTATCTCCCGGATCAACAATCTCGACTTTACGCATCATCTGACGTACAATCACCTCAAAATGTTTATCATTAATTTTCACACCTTGCAGACGATATACGTCCTGAATTTCATTGACTATATACTCTTGCACTGCCGTCGGTCCCATAATGGCCAATATATCAGACGGAGTAATCGCACCATCAGAAAGGGGCATACCTGCACGGATATAGTCATTCTCTTGCACAAGCAACTGCTTCGACAAAGGAACCATGTATTTCTTCACCTCACCCAACTTAGAGGTAACGGTAATTTCACGATTTCCACGCTTGATTTTACCAAAGCCGACCTCACCGTCTATTTCAGACACAACTGCCGGATTAGACGGGTTACGAGCTTCGAACAATTCCGTTACACGAGGCAGACCACCAGTGATATCACCAGCCTTACTTACGGCACGCGGAATTTTCACCAAAACTTCTCCCGCCTTAATCAAATCGCCTTCATCCTTAACGACGTGGGCACCTAAAGGCAACGAATAGTTTTTCAAGTAATTTCCGTTCTCATCCATAATATGAGCCGCCGGGACTTTGGTTTTGTCCTTCGATTCAATAATGATCTTTTCCTTCAATCCCGTTGTTTCGTCACTTTCTACCGTATAAGTAACGCCTTCGATCAAGCTCTCGAACTCAATCTTACCTGTAACTTCCGAAACAATAACGGCATTAAATGGGTCCCATTCTATAATTGTATCCCCCTGCTTAATTGCATCGCCATCCTTGAAGAACAATTTAGATCCGTAAGGAATGTTATGAGCCAATAAAACGATTTTTGTTCTCGGCTCGATGATACGGAACTCTGCCAAACGACTTACCACAACTTGGAACTTCTGGCCGTTCTCTTCGCTATCGACAGCGCGCAGTTCCTCAATCTCCAAAACACCATCATATTTCGAAGTTATGCTATTCTCAATCGCGACATTGGATGCAATACCTCCTACGTGGAATGTACGCAAAGTCAACTGTGTCCCCGGCTCACCGATAGACTGGGCTGCAATGACGCCCACAACTTCGCCTTTCTGAACCATTTGATTCGTTGCCAAGTTCCGGCCGTAGCATTTTGCACAAACACCCTTTTTCGATTCGCACGTCAAAACGGAACGAATTTCAACACTCTCTATCGGAGACTCTTCAATCCGTTTGGCAGCATCTTCACGAATTTCCTCACCAGCATGAACAATTACTTCACTCGTCAAAGGATGAATAACATCATGAACCGAAACCCGGCCCAATATTCGTTCGCTCAAAGTTGCTATCACTTCATCGTTATTCTTCAACTCTGTGCAAACCAAGCCACGCAATGTACCACAATCTTCCTCATTAATAATCACGTCATGAGAAACATCCACCAGACGACGTGTCAAGTAACCCGCATCAGCCGTTTTCAAAGCCGTATCAGCCAAACCTTTACGGGCACCGTGGGTAGAAATAAAATACTCCAACACAGACAAGCCCTCCTTAAAGTTAGACAGAATCGGGTTCTCGATGATCTGTCCTC
>CALUTX010000007.1 GCA_944323815.1 uncultured Parabacteroides sp.
ATCAGGCAGTATAAGCAAATGCTCGTCTGATAAAAGCTGACGGGACAGCCGTGTGGCTTGATGAAGTACCTTATGAGTATGGTGTAGCCGGTTGGGCTAAACCCAAAATGAACACGAATGCTTATGATCATGAAATTGTAATTGCAGGAAAAGAGTATAAGCATGGTGTATTCTGTCATGCCAACGGAACGCTTGTTTACCCGCTTAATGGTGAATATGTCCGTTTTGAAGCGGAAGTTGGTATTGACGACACATCGAGCGGGGGTAGTGTTTTCTTCCAAGCGCTGAATACGGTTCCCTCTTTTTGGGCAGAGGAATTGAACGCCAAGTATCCGACGGAAATCGGTATGTTGGGTTCTGTTTTGGATGGTTTGGATAGCTGGCTGGTTACTCCGGATGCTTCCGTGGAAAAACAGGCAGTGGATAAAGCTATTTCCCGTTTGGCGGAGGGTAAATATTTTTCTGATTTGGCTAAACAGATTGCCGGAGAAACAGATTTGAACACTCAGATACATAAATATCTTGAGTTGTTGGAGAATGTGCAAGATGTGTATAACCTTCAGAATGATTTGAAGTGGTTGAACGTAGATGCTGTCAAATTAGCCTTTGCGGACATGAAAAAGCAAAAAGGGTATGATGCGGCAAAATACGAACCTATGTTGAACGAATTGATTCAACTGAATCAGAAAGGTTTTAATGGCATTTATACCGGTGACGAGCAAGCGATTGCCGATGCAAAAAAAGCATTGGAGTATAAACGTGCCATTTTGTTGGCCAATCCATTGCTGGATGCAGACAAAATTGTAGCGGCTCGTTTCAAGGTAGGTTCTAAAGCGCGTCAGATTATGACGCCTTCATTAGGTACGCAAGCCAATAACTGGAGTAATCAGGAGTCGGCTGCGCGTGAAGGGTTTGATGCCGAGATTGTCGAGTTGACCAACTTGCGCGGAGATGTTCAGATGCGTCAGGTCTACAAACCCAAGAACGGTTCGTCTATTGCCGACTTGAAACTTCATTGGGACGGTGACCGGGTGATGTTCACGCAGACACAAGAAGACAAACGCTGGAATATCTATGAGGTGAAATTGGATGGAACGGGTTTGAAACCCATGATTGAAAATGAAGAACCGGATTTGGAATTCTATGATGGTACCTATTTGCCTGATGGCCGTGTGATTGCCATCACGAATATTGGTTATCAAGGGGTTCCTTGTGTAAACGGCGACGACCCTGTTGGAAACATGGTGTTATATAATCCGAAGGACAAGAGTATGCGTCGTATTACCTTTGACCAAGATGCCAACTGGAATCCGGTAATCATGAATAATGGGCGTGTGATGTACACTCGTTGGGAATATACGGATTTGACCCACTATTATTCGCGTATTGTGATGCATATGAACCCGGATGGTACGGAAAATAAAGCTCTTTATGGTAGTGGTGCGATGTTCCCGAACAGTACATTCGATGTACAACCTTTACCGGGACATGGTTCTGCCTTTGTGGGGATTATTTCCGGACATCATGGTGTGGCTCGTTCGGGGCGTCTGATTATTTTTGATCCGACGAAAGGACGTAAGAGCACATTTGGTATGGTTCAGGAAATTCCTTATCGCAATCGTCCAATCAAAGAGGAAATCAAAGATCAGTTGGTGGATGGTGTATGGCCGCAGTTTATCAAACCGACGCCTTTGAATGATAAGTATTTCTTGGTAGCTGCCAAGTTGGATCCACATGCTTTGTGGGGATTGTATTTGGTGGATGTCTATGACAACGTAACCTGTTTGATGCAGGCTGAAGGCGAAGGTTACATCAGCCCGATTTTGGTTCGCAAGGTGAAGACACCTCCTGCTATTCCGGATCGTGTGAAATTGAACGAGAAGGAGGCGACTTTCTTCATTCAGGATATTTATGAAGGAGAAGGTCTGAAAGGTATTCCTCGCGGAACGGTCAAATCACTGCGTCTGCATGCTTATGAATATGCTTATGTAAAGACTCGTTCTGACCATAACTGGCACGGTATTCAATCCGGTTGGGATATCAAGCGTTTGCTGGGTACGGTTCCGGTGGAGGAAGATGGTTCGGTTATCTTTAAGGCTCCGGCTAACACACCGATTTCGATTCAACCGTTGGACAAAGACGGTGTGGCTATCCAATGGATGCGTAGCTGGGTAACAGGGCAACCGGGTGAAGTCGTTTCTTGTATCGGTTGTCACGAAGACCAGAATCAGATTGCCATTCCGAAACGGGTGATTGCTTCTCAGAAAGCACCTTCTGCGCTGACTCCTCCTGAAGGCGGAACGCGTTCGTTTACTTTCGATTTGGAAGTTCAGCCTATTTTGGACCGTGCTTGTATCGCATGTCATAATGGTGAAGGAAAAGCTTTTGACTTGCGAGGTGGTAAGAAAGATGAACGCGGATACGGAACCTCTTACCTGAACTTGCATCCGTATGTACATCGTCAAGGTGGTGAAGGTGATATGGTTGTTTTGCAGCCGTATGAGTATCATCCGAACACGAGCGAATTGGTTCGTCTGCTGAAGAAAGGTCATCATAATGTGCAGTTGACAGACAAAGAGTGGAAAACGCTTTATAACTGGATTGACTATAATGCACCTGATAAGGGATATTTCAATGCGAATGTATTGACTATGATTCCTTATAAAGGATTTGATCAGATTCAGCGTCGTATCGAATTGAATAATAAGTATGCAGGAGGTTCTGGTGTAGATTGGAAGAAGGAGATTGCCGATTATGCGGATTATCTGAAGAAGCAAGGTCCGATCAAGCCTGAAATGCCGGAAAAAGCAGAGCCTGTCAAAGTTAAGAATTTGAAAGTGAAAGGTTGGCCTTTTGATTCAAATCGTGCCAAGGAAATGGTAGCGGAAGAAAGCGAAACCCGTAAAGTGGTAGAAATCGCTCCGGGTGTGAAAATCAATTTCGTCCGTATTCCGGCTGGTGAATTTGTGATGGGTAGCTACAACGGCGAATCGGATGCTTATCCGACTGCTAAAGTGAAGATCAAGAAAGGCTTCTGGATGGCAGAGTTGGAAACGACAAACGAACAGTATAATGTGATTTTCCCGGATCATGACAGTCGTTATTATGATGAACAATGGAAAGACCATGTTGATCAAGGGTATCCTGCTAACGAACCGCAACAGCCGGTTATTCGTATCAGCTATAACGATGCAATGGAATATTGCAAGAAGCTGAGCGAAAAGACAGGTTTGAACATCACGCTTCCGACAGAAGCACAATGGGAATGGGCTTGCCGGGCTGGTAGCAATCAGGATTTCTGGTATGGCGACATGCATGCGGATTTCGGTAAGAAAGACAATATGGCAGATAAGACAACCTTGTTGTTTGCTGTTTATGGAGTCGACCCGCAGCCGATGGCAAAGACCAATCCGTGGTATAAGTATTATACTTTCTTGCCAAAAGAAGAGAGCGTTGATGACGGTAGCTTAGTCGCTATTGCCGGTAAGAAATATGAAGCCAATCCGTTTGGACTCTATTGCATGCACGGTAATGTGGCTGAGTGGACACGTTCGGACTATGTTTCTTATCCGTATGATGAGAAGACCAAAGAAACGTCCGAATACAAGGTGGCGCGCGGTGGTTCGTATATCGACCGTCCGAAGTATTCAACAGCTTATACGCGTAAGGCCTATTATCCGTATCAACGGGTATTCAATGTCGGCTTCCGTATGATTATTGAAGACTGATTAAGGAAGATGGATAAATAATATCTATCAATGAAAAGAGTGTACAGATGCGGAAATATATCATGTCGAAATAAGTAATTCATGTATATTTGCCGCATCTGTGGACTCTAATTAAAGAATATGATGAAAGTATATCTTGAAAGATTTTTCTCCTCTTTTGTAACAACAATCGTTTTGTTACTTATTTATGCCCTGTGCTTAGCAGTCGCTACCTTCCTGGAAAAGTATTTTGGCACGGAGGTAGCCAAAAACGTGATTTATTATTCTCCTATATTCTTTTTGCTTCAGCTTTGTTTGGTTGTCAATTTTATTGTGGCAACCCGTAAACGTCATTTGCTGAAACGGGGCAAGTGGGGATTGATGTTGACGCATTTTTCTTTTATCATTATTATGCTGGGAGCTTTGACCTCTTTCCTGTTTGGCGAAGAGGGCATTTTACATCTTCGTGAAGGAGAAACCAGTAATCAAATAGCAGTCCGTACCGCAGAAAAAAACACATTTCATACGTTACCTTTTTCTATCGAATTGAAAAAATTCACCTTAAGCCGTTATCCGGGTTCGATGAGTCCTTCTTCTTACGAAAGCGAAGTGATTGTCCATGTGGACGGACAGTCGCGCAATGAGCGGATATTTATGAATAATGTATTGAATGTAAAAGGATACCGCTTTTTCCAAGCCTCTTATGACCCGGATGAACAGGGGACTATTCTGTCTGTCAGCCATGATGTGGCGGGGCAGTGCATAACGTATACGGGTTACCTGCTTTTGGTAATCGGATTGATTTTAAGTTTATTGGGAAAAAATTCCCGTTTCATGCACCAAAGTCGTCGCTTGAAAGAGTTGCGCCGAGTGGCAAACGTGACGGTCTTGTTGCTTTTGTGTGTGGCTTTTTCTTGGAAGCTGGAGGCAAATGATAAACAATATACGATGCAGGATGTGGTTCAGCAATATGCCGTTAGTCCTGAACATGCAGAACGTTTTGGGGCACTGCCGATTCAGGCAAGTAACGGGCGGATGATGCCTGTGAATACATTCTCTTCTGAAATTTTACGCAAACTGCATAAATCAGATAAAATCGGGCAGCTGAATTCCGATCAATTTCTACTGAGCCTTTTGGCCATGCCCGATATGTGGATGCGGGTACCTTTCATTTCACTTTCCGATGCGGAAGTTGCACAGGCGTTTGGACTGACGGAAGGTGAGTGTGCTTATTTACAGGCTTTTGATGATGCAGGCAACTATAAGTTGCAGGCCAAACTGGAAGAGGCTTATAACAAAATGCCGGCGCAACGGACTCGTTTCGATAAAGATTTGATGAAGTTGGACGAGCAACTGAATATTTTCCATCAACTCATCAATCATCAGATGTTGAATCTGTTTCCGAAGGCAGACGATCCGAACCATAAATGGTATGCTTCGGGGGATGATCTTTCTGTTTTTTCCGGAAAAGATTCCATGTTTGTTTCGCATATCATGGACTGGTATTTGGCCGAAGTGCAGGCTGCATTGAAAAGCGGCGATTGGAGTAAGGCCGATGAGGTGGTTGGCATGATTTCCACGTATCAGCAAGCGAAGAACAAGACGTTGGACATCAGTGAGAAACGGATGCAGATGGAGCTGAAATACAATCGGCTGGATGTTTTCCGTACATGCAAGATTGGCTATTTGATACTTGGCGGCTTGTTGTTGCTTTTTGCTTTTGTTCGTTTGTTTAAACAGCCGGTGTGGATGAAGGGCGTGACGGGACTGTTGAGTTTCGGAATCTTGGCCGTATTCATGTATCATATTGTCGGAATGGGGATGCGTTGGTACATAGGTGGGTATGCCCCGTGGAGCAATTCTTACGAAACGATGGTCTATGTCGGCTGGGCGACGGTGTTGGCGGGCCTGTTGTTTGCCCGCCGCAGTACGATTACATTTGCATTGGCAACTTTGTTTGGGGGAATCATTCTGTTTGTCTCCGGGTTGAACTGGATGGATCCGGAGATTAATCCGCTTGTCCCGGTGTTGAAATCTCCTTGGCTGATGTTCCATGTCGCAGTGATTGTGGCGGCTTATGGGTTCTTTGGTATCAGTTGCTTGATTGGACTGACCAATCTGGTGATGATGCTCTTTGAGCGGAAATCTGAAGAGACTTTGTTGAGGGCGCGCATTACAGAGCTGACCATTGTCAACGAGATGGCTCTTTGGATTGGTTTGGCCTTGATGACGGTCGGTACCTTCTTGGGAGCTGTTTGGGCGAACGAGTCGTGGGGACGTTATTGGGGATGGGACCCGAAAGAGACGTGGGCGTTGATTACGATGGTGGTCTATGCCGTCACAACCCATTTGCATCTGGTCAAACGTTTGAATAATGCTTGGATATTCAATTTGGCTTCTGTTTTGGCATTCGCATCTGTCTTGATGACCTTCTTCGGAGTCAATTATTTTTTGAGTGGAATGCATTCTTATGGGCAGAATGATAATGTGAGCGGTATATTTGTGTACCTTTATGCTGCCTTAGGGGTGATCGTTGTAGTTGCTGTTCTTTCATACCGCTCGTGGAAGCTGGGAATGAGACAAGATACAAATAAACATTTTATTAATCACATAAAAGAGAATAAGTCATGAGAACATTTAATCATGTCGGTATCGTAACGACCGAAAAACAAGAAGGGGCTGTTTACAATGAAGGCCTGAGTGTATGGTTGACGGATTACAACAAGAGTCCGAATCGTATCGAGTTTTTAACGTTTGAACCGGGAAGTTGTCTTCCTGAGCTGGTACAAAAACAGGGACATATTGCCTATACAGTTCCTTCGTTGGAAGAAGAACTGAAGGGTAAGAAAGTCATTTTTGGCCCGGCTGTATGTGACGAACATTTGACGATTGCTTTCATCGAAGAGGAAGGTATTTCAATCGAGATCATGGAGATTAAATAAAAAGGAGGAAACATTATGTCAGAAATTAAGACGAAATTCATTAATGACCCGGAACAGGTAACACCCGAATTATTGGAAGGCCTTGTATTGGCTTATCCGGAACAAGTGAAACTGGCTGCTGAAAACATCATCGTCCGCGCCAACCCGAAGAGCGAAGACAAAGTCGCCATCGTGACGTTGGGCGGTTCCGGACATGAACCGGCATTGAGCGGATTCGTGGGTGAGGGAATGTTGGATTGCTCCGTAGTAGGCGATATTTTTGCGGCTCCCGGTGCACAACGTCTGTTTCAAGCTTTGCAGTTGATGAAACGCGAAGCCGGTATTTTGCTGGTTGTACTGAACCACTCGGGCGACGTGATGAGTGCCAACATGGCTTGCCAGTTGGCAGAACGTGCCGGCATTAAGGTAAAACAGGTGTTGACGCACGACGATATCAGTGCTGGTATCGACGCCGACATCAACGACCGCCGCGGTTTGGCTGGTTGCGTGCCTTTGTATAAGATTCTGGGAGCAGCTTCTGAAGAGGGCAAATCGCTGGACGAACTGGTTGAGATTGCTGAACGTTTCAATAAAAACCTGGCAACTTTGGCTGTGGCTATGCGTTCTTGCACGCATCCGCAGAACGGTGCGACGATTACCGACCTGCCTGTCGGTATCATGGAGATCGGTATGGGACAGCATGGCGAAGGCGGCGGCGGACAGAAACCGCTTGTTTCTGCTGACGATACGGCTGCCGAAATGGTCGACCTGCTGTGTCAGCAGTTGCGCCCGAAAGCCGGCGACAAGATGATGCTTATCATCAACGGAGTGGGGGCAACGACTCACATGGAGTTGAACATCGTCTTCCGCAAAGCCTACAAAGAGCTGGAAGCACGTGGTTTGCAGGTAGTCGTAAGCCGCATCCAAGAAATCCTGACTGTACAAGAACAGGCCGGTTTCCAAATGATTATGGCTATCTTGGACGATGACCACATTGATTATCTGAAGAACAAACGTTCGGATACGCCTTATTGGACGACAATCAGTAAATAAAAACAATTCGATCAAGTATGAAACAACTGACAATTGAAAACTTCAAGGCGATGCTCGACACCGCCTTGAAGCATATCAAAGAACGCGAAGACGAATTTTCTAAATTGGACGCTGTGATTGGCGACGGTGATCACGGGCAGGCCATCGTTACGGCCCTATCTGCCATCGTTGCGACAGCGCAGAAAGGAACAGAGTTTAAGTCGATGTTGAACGACATGGGCTTCAACGTGATGCTGGAGGTGAGTGGGTCGACCAGTACCCTGCTGGGCGCCTTCTTCTTGGGCATGAGCGACCACGTAGCCGGAACGGAATTGGATGCAGCCGCCGTGAAAGCGATGTTTGCCGGAGGGTTGGCGAATGTGAAGAAGCAGACCAAAGCGCAGCGTGGCGACAAGACGATGATGGATGCTTTGATTCCGGCTGTCGAAGCCATCGAAGCCTGTCCGTCGGACGACATCAAGGAGATTATGGAAGCCGGTGCGAAAGCTGCCGTAGAGGGAGCCAAGGCGACGGTCGACATGAAAGCCAACTTCGGACGGGCACGCAACTATGGCGAACGCTCCGTCGGGTTTGCTGACAGCGGCGCGACCTCATGGAGTTGCATGTTCGAATCGTTTGCTGAAGCATTGGCGTAAGGGCTGACGAATGTGTGTTGTCAGGCTTAACAACGGGATGTTGTTAGCTCTAACTGCACGTCTTTGTTACCGTTAACAAAGGAATCAGTGGGCGAAGCTTTAAAAGTATATTTGTTTAATAACTAAAAGAAAGGATTTTATTATGCCGGATATGGATGGCTTTAGAGAAGCGACCAACTTTGGTATCGGACAGGCTTCTCAGTGTAGTGATTTTCATGTGAAAGGGGCGTCAAACCTCTCTTGGGGTATGAAAGACCGCCTTTCCCGTATATTTAACCCGAAAACAGGCAAGGCTGTATTGCTGGCTTTCGACCACGGTTTCATCATGGGACCGACGTCAGGTTTGGAACGCATTGACCTGAATATCGTTCCGCTTGTGCAATATGCAGACTGCCTGATGTGTACGCGCGGTATCCTGCAAAGCTCGATACCTGCCAACGTCAACAAGCCGATTTGCTTGCGTTCGGATGCCGGTACGACGATTCTGACCGAGCTGAACCGCAACGTCTTGATTGATGTGGAAGATGCAATCCGTTACAATGCCTCTGCAATGGCCGTGATGTTTGCTGCCGGCGACGGTGAACAGGAGGCGATTACGGCTGCCAACCTGACGGAAGCCGTTGATTTGGGTAATCGTTACGGCATCCCGGTGATGGGTGTAACGGCAGTAGGCAAGCAGATGGCACGCGATGCCCGCTACTTTGCTTTGGCTTCCCGTGTATGTGCCGAAACAGGTGCCTCTATCGTGAAGACCTACTATTGCGAAGGCTTTGAGAAGGTGGTGGCCGCTTGTCCGGTACCCATCGTGATTGCCGGTGGTAAGAAGTTGCCTGAGAAGGAGGCGATCGAACTTTGCTACAAGGCAGTCAACGACGGTGCGGCTGGTGTCGATATGGGACGTAACGTATTCCAGAGCGAGAACCCGACAGCCATGATTCAAGCCGTACACGCAGTGGTACACGAAGGCTTGACCCCTGAACAAGGTATGGAGATGTTTAACGACCTGTCGAAATAATCCATGCGTAAGTTAGTAAACTATCTTTGTTCCGCCCTGCTGCTGGCGACTGCTGTTTCCTCCTGCCAGTCTGATAAGAAGTCGGAGAAGCTCCTATTGGGCGGCTCCGGATGGAACAAGATTGTCATCATTGACAAGGAGAGCAAGCAAATCGAGTGGGAGCATCCGCTGGAGAAAGGCTGGGAATGTAACTCCGCCGAGGCTACGCCCGAAGGAAACATCCTGTTTGCCTACGCACGTGGTGCGCAGTTGATCGACCGGAACCATCAAGTGCTTTGGGACATCGCGGCACCGGATACCTGCGAAATGCAGACGGCCCGCATCTTGCCCGACGGCAACTACCTGCTGGGCTGGGTCGGCCATCCGGCTGTCATCATGGAGGTCAGCCCGAAAGGGGAAATCCTCTCCCGCACCGAGTATGAAACGGGTATCGAAACGCCCCATGCGCAGTTCCGCCAGCTCAACAAGAATGCACGCGGCAACTACCTGATGCCGCTGTTCGCGACCTCTGAGGTACGCGAGATTTCACCCAAAGGCGAAGTGGTCCGGATTACCAAGCTCGAAGGGACACCCTTTACGACGTTGGCTCTGCCGAACGGAAACTACTGGGTTGCTTGCGGCGACGGTCATTCGCTGTTGGAGGTCAACTTGGATGAAGCCCTGACTTCCCGTCGTTATGGCGAGAACGACATCAAGGGCGCCCGCCTCTTCTTCGTGGCAGGCTTGCATCCGTCGGAGGAGGGCCTGTATGTCTGCAACTGGCAGGGACATGACAAGAACGCAGTCGAGGCACACAGCCCGCAAGTGTTCGAGATGAACGACAAAGGGGAAATCGTCTGGAGCCTGAACGACAACCAAACGTTCGGCATGATTTCGACGATTGACGTGATTGAGTGATACGTTTCTGTTTTAGGTGAGGGTGAGTCGGATTCGCTTCCGGCTCACCCTTTTTTTGTGGGCTGCCGGGAGGAAATGTGGTCGGTATCTGCGGGATTATTTGTAAGTTTGCGGCCATGGAAAAGGTATTTGCATATTACAGGGAAAAGACTGCCCGCCATGAAGCGCAGGCAGAGGCTTTGGGTAAACGGATTTACCTGCTGGGTAGCCTTCGTTTGCTGCTGGTCGCCGGGTTGATTACTGCCCTTTGGTTGGGCAAGGGGGAGAGTGGTGGCGTGCTGACGTTCATTGTTGCGGCGTTCGTGCTTCCTTTTGTCGGGTTGATGGTTTGGCACTCCCGCTTGTTTGCCCGCAAGAGCTATGCGGAGGCGATGGCGCAGCTCTGCCGCGATGAGCTGAAAGCGTTGGACTATGACTTCAGTGCCTTCGACGGAGCGCCTGAGAAGAACGACCCGGCGCACCCCTTTAGCTTGGACTTGGACCTCTTTGGCCATAACTCCCTGTTTCAATCCCTCAACCGGACGGTGACGGCCGACGGGCGCGAACGGCTGGCCGCCTGGTTCCTTCATCCGCTGACCGACAAAGCAGCGATACAACAGCGGCAAGAGGCGGTACGCGAACTGGCCGCCTTGCCCGACCTGCGGCAGCACTTCTATGTGACGGGCATTTTGCGGGAACAGGGGAAACGGGACCGGCAAGTGCTTGCCTCTTTGGTGGCGATTGCCCCCTGCCTGATGCGGAGCCGCACGTGGACGGTGCTCGTTTGGGCGGTTCCGCTTGTGTGGCTCGGGCTGGCTGCCGGGTGTGTGGCGGGCGCGTTGCCCTATTCGGTTTTGGGCTTGTTCCTCGCGGTCGCTTTTGTCCTTGCTTATGGGACAAGCAAGCAGGTGGCGAAGATTCACCATGCACTGGATAAGATGGAGCAGATTCTGACGGCCTACGGCGAACTGATTCGCTGCATTGAGGAGCAGGCGTTCCGTTCGCAAGCCTTGCAGACGTTGCACAGCCGCTTCCATGCGGACGGACAGCCTGCATCTGCGCTGATTCGCCGCCTGTCGCGCTATGTGGGCGCTTTGAACCAGCGGTTCAGCCTCGCGGGTGTGCTGTTGAATCTCTTTACGCTGCGCGATACGCGTATGGCTATCCGTTTGGAGCAGTGGAACGCAGCCTATGGCGAGGCGGCCGAAGCATGGTTCGACGCGCTGGCCGACTTCGATGCCTATGCGTCGCTGGGTGCGTTCGCTTTCAACCATCCCGACTATGTCTATCCGGAGATTGCCGACCGTTACTTCCAGATGGAGGGCAAGGCGCTGGGGCATCCGCTGTTGCACCGTGACGTGTGCGTCCGCAACGACATCGACATCCGCCGCTCGCCGTCGTTCCTGATTGTGACGGGCGCGAACATGGCGGGGAAGAGTACCTATCTGCGTACCGTCGGGGTCAACTACCTGCTGGCGTGCGTCGGTGCGCCTGTCTGTGCCGAGTCGCTGAGGGTTTTCCCGGCGGTTTTGGTGACCAGCCTGCGCACATCGGATTCGCTCGTCAGTCACGAGTCTTATTTCTTTGCCGAGCTGAAGCGGCTGAAGATGATCATCGACCGCCTGCAACGGGGCGAACAACTCTTCATCATCTTGGACGAAATCTTGAAGGGAACGAACTCGGAGGACAAGCAGAAGGGTTCGCTGGCGTTGATGAAGCAGCTGGTGCGTTACCGCTCGTGCGGCATCATCGCGACCCACGATTTGGTGCTGGGGACGCTCGCGGACGAGTTCCCCGAAGCCATCGAGAATTACCGCTTCGAGGCGGATATAGCGGACGACGAACTCCGCTTCTCCTATCGCCTGCAACCGGGCGTGGCACGTAACATGAATGCCTGTTTCTTGATGCAGAAAATGGGTATTACGATATAGCGAAACGACCCCACGCGTGGGGTACAAAAGACACCCATTCATGGGGTACACTTGCCGCCCATTCATGGGGTATGATGGGCACCCATGCATGGGGTACAAAATACCCCTTTTGAGGGGGACTTGGGGCATGTCTTCTTCCGAATCGCTTGGCGGCATTGAGGGAGAGGGCGTGCCTTTTTTGTGTCCGGCTCAAAAGGGGAATCAAGGGTGTGGTCTATTGCAGACGGAAGGTTACGGGGACGGTGTATTTGACACGTACCACCTTGCCTTTGTCCTTTGCTGGTGTCCACTTTGGCATGGCTTTGATTAAGCGGACGGCTTCTGCATCCAAAGAGGGTGAAACAGAACGTAGGATTTCTACATTACTGATGCTTCCATCTTTCTCTACGATGAAGCAGGTCGAAACTCTGCCTTCTGTTTTGCTTTCGATAGCATCTGCCGGGTATTTGACATTCTTAGCTATAAATTGTAATAAAGCACCTGGCCCTCCAGGGAACATCGGCATCTCGTCGCATACCTCATACACCTTGTCGTCGTCAGGCGTAACCGCAACCGGTGCGGCTACTGTTTCTACCGGTTTCGGCTGGATGATAGCCGCCACCTTTTCATTCACTACGCGCGCCATCGCGTCAATGTTGTTCACAAGCAGCAAGCCGGCTGCAAGCGGTAGCAACGCCAGATACTTTACTTTTCCGACGCTGCGCGTTCTTTTTTTGTTTAACATCTTGATTCTCCTTTTTAAAGGTAAGACACTAAAATGATTATATAAGTTTGCTATAGCCAGTTGAGGATGTTTCACGCCGATGAGGTGGTATTGGTATGCCTTCTTGTTGAAGCCGGCACGCACGACCTCCTCATCTGCCAGATACTCGTGGTTGATGCTGATTTCCCGCTTCAGTCCCCATGCGAAGGGATTGAACCAGCAGAGGATGCAGACCGCTTCGCCCAAGAGGATGTCGAGCGAATGCCACTGGCGGGCGTGCGTCGCCTCGTGCACCAGTATGTCGTCAATACCCGACTCTGTGCCGGATGCTTGGGGGATGAATATCCAGCGGAAGAAGGAATAGGGCTCCTCCTCGTAGGGCAGCAGGCAGATGGGAATACCGTTTCGGGTGACCTTCCTACACCGTCGGTGCAGCCTGACAAGCGTGACCAGCTCGGCCAGGCAGCGGAACAGCAGTAGGGCGATGCCAATGAGCCAGACCACTTGCAGGACGTGCCAGCCCAGCTCTGCCCATAGGAAGGAATCAGCCGCAGGGTCGGCGGCTAACGGCGTTTCCTTAGGAAGTAGTTCCGAATAGATGCCGACCAGGTTGCTCACGTTGCCTTGTTCCGACAGCCACCCGCTGAGGTCGGGCAGGGGCGAGAGGAAGGCAATCAGGTAGATCGACAGCAACGCGCCGCGCCGCAACCGGAAGAAGGTGTCTTCGCGGAAGAGCAGCCGATAGGCGATGTAGAGTATCGCCAGCGCGATGTTTACTTTCAAGAGATAGAGAGCCATGAGGGTAGGGGTTAAGGGTTATTCTTCGCGTTCGATTTGGTCCATCAGTTCCTGCAAGTCCTCTTTGGAGAGCTTGCGGTCGCGGACGAAGAAAGAGACCATCTCCTTGTAGGAGCCGGTGAAGTAATCACGGACGACGTTGGAGAGGAACCGCCGTTTGTATTCCGTCTGCCGGACGCGCGGGGTGTACTGGGTGATGACGCCGAACTTCTTGGCGGTGACATACTTCTTCTTCTCCAGATTCCGCACGACCGATGCCACGCTGGTGTAGGGCGGAGTCGGTTCGGGCAGATTGTTGACAATGTCGCGGATGAAGCAGGGGCCGAGCCTCCAGATGTACAACATGATGTTTTCTTCTTGTGCAGTTAATCGTTCCATAAGTCTTTCTATATTTGATAAGTGATTTACTATTGTTGCACAAAGCTACTTTATTTGAACAGCATAACGCAACTATTTATGGTTAAATAAGCATAAAGTGAACAGAAATAAAAACGAATGTCCACAGATTGAAAACAAATCAATCTGCGGACATTCGTTTAAAATTGTGTGATTAGTGTTCTTTCTACACGTGTCTATTTATACAATCCCTTGTGCCATCATCGCTTTGGCGACCTTCATGAAGCCGGCGATGTTGGCTCCTTTGACATAGTTGACGTAGTCGCCTTCCCGGCCGTGCTCGACGCATTGTCGGTGGATGGCGCTCATGATTTGGTGCAGGCGGGCATCTACTTCGTCAGCTGTCCACGAGATGTGCATCGCGTTTTGCGTCATCTCCAATCCGGAGGTGGCGACGCCGCCGGCATTGACCGCCTTACCCGGGGCGAAGAGCTGCTTGTGGGCAACGAAAAGGTCTACGGCTTCTGCCGTGCAGCCCATGTTGGAAACTTCTGCCACGCACAGTGTCCCGTTGTCCATCAGCCGACGTGCATCATCGGCATCCAGCTCGTTTTGTGTGGCGCAAGGCAGCGCGATGTCCACCTTCTGTTCCCAAGGCTTCCGGCCGGGATAGAAGGTCGCTGACGGATAGCGCTCGGCATACGGCGCAACAATGTCTTCACCCGAACCGCGCAACTCCAGCATATAATCAATCTTCTCTCCACTGATGCCCTCCGGGTCGTACACGTAACCGTCCGGACCGGATAGGGTGACCACTTTCGCACCCAACTGCGTCGCTTTGGTGGCGGCTCCCCACGCTACGTTTCCAAAGCCCGATATGGCAACGGTTTTTCCTGCAAGGTCGATTCCGTGCGTCTCCAGCATCTGATGAACAAAATAGAGTGCACCGAAGCCGGTTGCCTCCGGACGCAGGATGGAACCGCCAAACTCCAGCCCTTTGCCGGTGAACGTCCCGGTGTTCTCGCGCGCTAACTTCTTATACATGCCATACATATAGCCCACTTCGCGGCCGCCTACGCCGATGTCGCCTGCCGGCACGTCGCGGTCGGGACCCAAGTTGCGCCACAGTTCGAGCATGAACGACTGACAGAAACGCATCACCTCTGCATCGCTCTTTCCGCGCGGGGCGAAATCGGAACCGCCTTTGGCACCGCCCATCGGGAGCGTCGTCAAGGCATTCTTGAAGGTCTGTTCGAATCCCAAGAACTTCAGGATGGAAAGATTGACGGACGGGTGGAAGCGGACACCTCCTTTATACGGGCCGATGGCGTTGTTGAACTGCACGCGGTAGCCCAGATTGACCTGCACCTCCCCTTTGTCGTCCACCCAAGGGACGCGGAACGTAAAGATGCGGTCCGGTTCGACGAGCCGTTCGATCAGTTTGGCCTTCTCGAACTCCGGATGTTGGTTATACACCTCTTCTATTGAAAGAAGAACCTCTTTCACAGCTTGCAAATACTCCTTTTCTCCCGGATGTTTTGCCTCAAGGTCTGATAAGATTACTTCGGTTTTCATTGTCTATCCTCCTTTTTTAGATGACATTTTGATTGCAAATATAGTGAACTGCTTGAGTAAAACAAATAATTTGCTTACTTTTTGCTATTCTTTCTTTGATGTAAACAAAAATCCGATTACCCGCAGTATCTTTTAGGTTTACATCCGTTCTATTCTTGAATCAGCGTCGGTGATTCTAAAAACAGCGGCGTTGTTTATAAAAACAGCGACGCTGATTGTATAAACGCCGACGCTGTTTTGAGAATAGATGCAGAAGTAAATGGTTTTATGTGCGCTCGGCGGGATAAATTGGATGCGGGCAACAAACAAAGTACCCAAATGAAAGGAAAGAAAAAAGGGAAGCCATACTTCGCAGCATGCTCCCCTCGCAAACACAAAACAATCAACAAAAAACTACTGTCTATGAATCCTCTGTCAATGTTGGGGGGTTATCGTATAAAAAGTAGTTCCCTGTATTTGGGCAATGTCCAGATTTGGTCGTCTACCACTAACTCCAGTTTGTCGATGTGGTAACGGATAGCTTCCAGCATCGGGACAATCGTGTCATGATAGGCGATGGCCTTTTCGCGTTCGTTCTCGATTTTGTTGGCCACTTTGCGTGCCTCGACCATGGCATCCACCTTTTCCTTGATGAAGTTGGTGCGGTTGGCGATGTCCTCGATGATTTCCAAATTGCGGGATGAAAGCGTGGCTGCTTTGTCGGCAGGGAAGAGGTCTTTCATCTTATACACGTTGTCGATGAGCGAAGTCTGATACTTCGTGGCGGTCGGGATGATGTGGTTCATCGCGAGGTCGCCCAGTACGCGCGCTTCTATCTGAATCTTTTTCGTATAGGTCTCCCATTTCACTTCGTTGCGTGCTTCCAGCTCTTTGCGGTTCATCACGCCGGTCGATTCGAACATTCGGATGCTGCTTTCTTTCAGGTAATTGTCGAAGATGAGCGGGACACTGGTCTCGCAGTCCAAGCCGCGGCGGGCTGCTTCGGCTTTCCATTCTTCGCTGTACCCGTTACCGTCAAAGTGAATCGGTTTGCAGGTCTTGATGTCCTTCCGGAGCACTTCGAGGATGGCGGCGAAGGTCTCTTTCCCTTCGGCAATCTTGGCGTCAACTTCGGCCTTGAAGATTTTCAACTGTTCGGCTACGGCCGCATTGAGGGCGAGCATGGCGGAGGCGCAGTTGGCTTCTGACCCGACGGCGCGGAACTCGAAGCGGTTGCCGGTGAAGGCGAAAGGCGACGTGCGGTTCCGGTCCGTATTGTCTATCAGCAGTTCGGGAATGCGCGGAATACCCAGCTTCATGCCCTGTTTGCCCGATAACGCGAGGTCTTCCGGTTCACTCTTTTCCAGATGTTCCAATACGTTGGAGAGTTGCGTGCCGAGGAAACTGGAGATGATGGCAGGAGGTGCTTCGTTGGCTCCCAAGCGGTGGGCGTTCGTTGCGCTGGAGATGCTGGCTTTGAGCAGCCCGTTGTGGCGGTAGACTGCCATCAGGACGTTGACGATGAAGGTGATGAAGCGCAAGTTCTCTTCCGGTGTTTTGCCCGGTGCCATCAGAAGGATGCCCGTGTTGGTGCCCAACGACCAGTTGTTGTGTTTACCCGAACCGTTGATGCCTTTGAACGGTTTCTCGTGCAGCAGGACGCGGAACCCATGTTTGCGGCTGATTTTACGCATCAATGCCATGACCAGCAGGTTATGGTCGTTCGCCAAGTTGCACTCTTCGAAGATGGGCGCCAGCTCGAACTGGTTGGGAGCCACCTCGTTGTGGCGGGTTTTCAATGGAATGCCCAGTTTGAGGGCTTCGATCTCCAGCTCTTTCATGAATGCCAACACGCGAGTCGGGATGGCGCCGAAATAATGGTCTTCCAGCTGCTGGTTCTTGGAGCTTTCGTGTCCCATCAGCGTGCGACCGGTCAAAAGCAGGTCAGGACGGGCGGCATACAGCCCTTCGTCTACCAAGAAATATTCCTGTTCCCAACCGAGATAGGCATACACCTTTTTAACATCCGGGTTGAAATAATGGCATACGTCGACGGCGGCTTTGTTGACCGCTTCGAGTGCTTTCAGGAGCGGCGCCTTGTAGTCGAGCGATTCGCCTGTGTAAGCGATGAAAATGGTCGGAATGCAGAGCGTGTCACCCACGATGAATGCAGGCGAAGAGGGATCCCATGCCGAGTAGCCGCGTGCTTCGAACGTGTTGCGGATGCCGCCGTTCGGGAAACTGGAGGCGTCTGGCTCCTGTTGAATCAGTAATTTCCCGGAAAACTCTTCGACCATGCCCCCTTTTCCGTCGTGCTCGACGAAGGCGTCATGCTTTTCGGCTGTTCCTTCGGTCAGCGGGTGGAACCAATGGGTATAGTGGGTGGCTCCTCTCTCGATGGCCCACTTCTTCATGCCTTCGGCTACGGCGTCGGCAGTCTCGCGGTCGAGGGGCGTACCGTTGTCGATGCAGTCCGTGATGCGTTCGTATGCCTTTTCGGAAAGGTACTTGAACATCTTCGAGCGGTTGAACACATTCTCTCCGAAATAGTCCGCAGGGCGTTCGTTAGGGGAGGGAACTTCGACAGCCTGTTTCTTCGAGGCCGCTTCTACTACGTTGAATCTCAGTTGTGACATAATACCTGATGTTTGTTATAATAAAATGATGTTGTTTCGTTTGCAAATCTCGATTTGTTCTTCCGGCCAGATGGAAGCCTGTACTTCACCGATGTGCGCCTTGCGCAGGAAGTACATGCAAAGACGGCTCTGCCCGATGCCTCCGCCGATGGATAAGGGTAAACGGCCTTCCAGCAGCATTTTGTGGAACTCCAGTTCTTTCCGTTCCGGACAGCCGCATAGATCCAGCTGGCGGATGAGTGCTTCTTGGTCGACCCGTATGCCCATCGAAGAGAGTTCGAAGGCGCATTGCAGGACGTCGTTCCAGAGGATGATGTCGCCGTTCAATCCCTTGAACCCGTCGGAGTTGATGCTGCTCCAGTCGTCATAGTCCGGCGCACGTCCGTCGTGCTTCTCGCCATTGGAGAGCGTGTCGCCGATGCCGATGATGAAGATGGCGCCAAACTTCTCTGCCGCTTTCGTTTCCCGCTCGCGGGGCGAGAGGTCGGGATACATGCTCAACAGTTCTTCGGAGTGGATGAAAGTGATGTCGTCCGGCAGGAGCGGGGTGATGTGCGGATACTGGTCGTAAATCATCGTTTCAATCTCTTTCAAAAGGGCGTAAATCGTGCGGACGGTCTTTTTCAGATAGTCCAAGTTACGGTTCTCCGGACGGATGGTCTGCTCCCAGTCCCATTGGTCGACGTAGAGCGAATGCAGATTGTCCAGCGCTTCGTCGCCCCGTATCGCATTCATGTCCGTGTACAGTCCGTATCCGGCCGGGATGCGGTAGGCAGCGAGCTTCATCCGTTTCCATTTGGCAAGCGATTGCACGACTTCGGCCATCCGGTCGTTCATGCAGTGGATGGGGAAGCGTACCGGCCGCTCGACGCCGTTCAAATCGTCGTTGATACCTGTCCCCGAAAGGACAAACAACGGAGCAGTCACGCGACGCAGGTTGAGCGCTTTCGCCAATTTCTGCTGAAAGGCGGTTTTCAGTATGCGAATCGCCTGCTCGGTCGATTCGGGTGTCAGTGTCTGTTTGTAATCTGTTGGAATAATCAGTGACATAATCTATCTGTTTTTTTAATGTTGATTGTATTTATCTTTTCTTTGCTTTGGGAAAAATCTTTTACCTTCCGGGAAAGTGGCGTTTTCCTTAGTTGTTGTACGCTGCTTCTCCATGTTCGTAAATGTCTAATCCTTCTTCTTCGACTCGTCTGTCTACCCGCATACCGATCCATTTGTCTACAATCTTGTAAAGGATGTAAGTGATGACAATGCTGAAGAGGATTGAGACAATAGTTGCGAATAACTGAACACCGAGTTGATGCCAATCTCCGGAGAGAGCCCCTTTCGAACCTGCTGCGCCGGTTATGCTTTGTGTGGCAAATACGCCTGTCAGGATAGAACCGATCACACCTCCGATACCATGTACACCAAAAGCATCGAGCGCGTCGTCATATTTGTATTTGGGTTTAATAACGGCAACCATGTAGAAACAGATACATGACGTAATGAGTCCGATAAAGAATGCTCCGACGAGGTCGACTGCCCCGGCTGCAGGCGTAATGGCTACCAATCCGGCCACTGCACCCGTACAGGCACCGACTGTTGTCGGTTTTTTGTTACAGATCCAGTCGATTACCAACCAGGTCATTGCCGCTACGCATGTGGCAATATGCGTTACCAGAAAGGCATTCGCTGCTATCCCGTCGGCCGCTAATCCGCTTCCGGCGTTGAATCCGAACCATCCTAACCAAAGGAATGCGGTACCCATGAATACGAATGTAATGTTATGGGGCGTAATCGGGTGTCCGGCTTTATAGTCTTCGCGTTTGCCTAACATAAGTGCCATAACCAGCGCAGACATACCGGCGTTGATGTGTACGACTGTTCCGCCCGCGAAGTCAATCGCTCCCATTTGTTGCAGGAAGCCTCCTCCCCATACCCAGTGGGCCATTGGGAAATAGGCCAGAATGACCCATAGAATTGTGAAGACCATGAACCCTGAGAACTTGATGCGTTCAGCAAAAGATCCCAGTATCAGGGCAGGTGTGATGATGGCGAACATACATTGAAACATGACAAATGTCAATTCAGGGATATTGCCTGTTGTCAGGGTCGTGATGTCGATATGCTGTAAAAGAACTTTGTCGAAGCCACCGATGATATATCCCCAGGCACTTCCCGACTCCATGAAATCTCTGCCGAATACGAAGCTGTATCCAAACAGAACCCATAAGATACTGACCACTCCTACAATCAATAACGATTGCATGATGATGCTCAATACATTCTTCTGACGAACCAATCCGCCGTAAAACAGAGCGATGCCGGGTATGGTCATCAACAAGACTAAGACCGTGGAAACCATGATCCACGCTGTGTTTCCACTATCAAGTATGGGGGCTGCATTTAGTAATATAGGACTCATAATTATTTCAATTGTTTTCTTATTCCGTTAATCAGTTAAATAAAATCTCTTTTGCATTGCTTACTCTTCCAATTCAGCGTTATAAAGAGCAATATCGCCTCGTTCTCCCGTACGAATACGGATGGCATCTTCCACCGGAATGATGAAAATGCGGCCGTCTCCGATTTCACCCGTCTGGGCGGCCTGAAGAATTGCTGTTACCGTTTTTTCCACGTTTTTATTACGCACAACGATGGACACCAGAATGCGTTCGATGGAACTTGTGTCGTACATGATGCCGCGATAGATCCGTGCCTGTCGCGATTTCCCGATACCTCTTACATCATAGTAAGAAAACCATTCGATATCAGCCTTCAGAAGCGCTTCTTTTACGTCATCGAATTTACTCCTACGGATAATTGCCTCGATTTTTTTCATAACTCTATTATTTGAATTGTCAATTATGTATGTTTATAAGCTGATGCCGAATACCAAAAACACATTGTCATGTTCTGGGGCGGCAATTACTTGTGTGAATATCGGGAGTGCGAATGCCTCCGTGATTTTAATGGCTTTTTGTGCCTTTAATGAGATACTATTTAATCCGAAACCGTTGCTATATTGGCTGTCCCATGGCGAGATGCCTATGCTTGGTATGAAATCAATACCCCAGATATTGAAATCGTATGCTGCTTCGATAAAGGTCGAAAAGTAACGATCGCCGTTCTCTGGATCTTTGTCTCCACCTGCGAACATGGTATTCCATGTCAGGTTCAGCGGAAATTTCTCGCCGAAGTGATACCCGATGGTTCCTTCGAAATAATGATCTGTGCTGTAACGTCCGTAGCGGGCTCCTTCGCCTGACCACCAATAATCTGTTACCGCTATACTCAGTCCTTTGCATCCATATCCGAGCGTGAGATCAAATTCTTTAGCTTTGTAATCGTCTGCGGAAGTAGAAAAATCGGTAGAGCCCCATGCTGTCAGTGAAACTCCTGCATAAGAGATACTCAAGCTTGGCTGGAACGAGGGGCCTGTCTGGTATGCACCTCTCCAAACATAACTGCTGACGAGGTCAACATTCGGAACGATTTCAAACTTCTTCTCTTCGTTCTCTTGTGCAGAAAGAGAGAAAGACATCATTGATAAAGCAGTGACAGACGATAAAGTCCATCGGAAAGCATTTGTTCTCATCTCGTTTATTTTTAAAAGGTTATCGTAACCATTTCTTTAGTCTATCCATTGCTTCCAACGTGTCGTCTCGATCTCCGAAAGCCGTGAGGCGAAGAAAACCTTCACCACTCGGGCCGAAACCGACACCCGGTGTGCTGACGATATAGACTTCGTAAAGCATCTTCTCGAAGAATTTCCAAGAAGAGAGTCCTTCTGGTGTTTTCAGCCAGATGTAAGGAGCGTTTTCCCCTCCATAGACCCTAAGTCCGCAGTGCAGCAGACTTTCACGCATGATGCGGGCATTGGTCATATAATAATCGATTGTTTCTTTCACTTGCTTTTTCCCTGCCGGGCTGTAGACTGCTTCGGCGCCGCGTTGGGTGATGTAGCTCGTCCCGTTGAACTTGGTGCATTGCCGGCGGTTCCACATCCGGTTCAGGGGAACTCGTTCACCTGTCAGTGTGAATGCGTTCAATTCTTTCGGTACGACTGTGTATCCGCACCGTACACCCGTAAAGCCTGCCGTTTTTGAAAAACTACGAAACTCGATGGCTACCTTCTTCGCCCCCTTGATTTCATAAATGGAATGGGGAATCGACGGGTCTTGGATATAGGCTTCGTAGGCAGAGTCGTACATGATGATGCAATCGTTGGCAAGCGCGTAATTGACCCACTTTTTCAGTTCCTCTTTTGGTAAGGTGGTTCCCGTCGGGTTGTTGGGATAACAGAGATAGATGATGTCCACACGCCGGCTGGGCAGGTCGGGCATGAAGTTGTTTGCTTCTGTGCAAGGAATATAAACCACATCGCTCCACTTCCCATTTTCCAACGTACCCGTCCGCCCGCTCATCACGTTCGAGTCGATGTAGACAGGATAGACCGGATCGGTTACACCGATGCTATTGTCGTGCCGGAGCATGTCGCCGATGTTTCCGCAGTCGCTTTTGCACCGTCGCTGATGAATACCTCCGAAG
>CALUTX010000008.1 GCA_944323815.1 uncultured Parabacteroides sp.
GAACTTTGTGCGTGTTCCTATAGGGCGGACTTCAAACATAGAATCTATTGATTGGCAACTTGCGGACATTCATTAAAGCCTATTCAATAAAATGGAACAAGGAGTTTGGCACGAAATAGAGCAGTTATACCAAAAGTTTCAGGGACTTGGTATCAGCGAAGCGGTGGACTATGACAAGTACTACCTTTATTCTCTTATCACCCATTCCACAGCCATTGAAGGCTCAACGCTTACAGAAGCGGAAACACAAATGCTTTTCGATGAGGGTTTGACAGCTAAAGGGAAGCCTCTGGTATATCATTTAATGAATGAAGACTTGAAACAAGCGTATGAGTTTGCCAAAGCTGAGTCCGAACGCCTTACACCCATAACTTCCGCTTTTCTACAAAGGCTTAATGCCCTATTGATGCGCACCACAGGCAGTGTACACAGTGTAATGGGCGGTTCTTTTGATTCTTCCAAGGGCGATTTTCGTTTATGCGGCGTTACGGCCGGTGTAGGCGGACGTTCTTATATGAGTTATCAGAAAGTCCCAGCCAAAGTAGAAGAACTTTGCATCGTATTGCAGGAAAAACAAAAAGTTGTGGAAACATTTCGGGAACAATACGAACTAAGTTTTAACGCTCATCTTAATTTGGTGACTATTCATCCGTGGGTAGATGGTAACGGAAGAACGGCCCGCCTACTGATGAATTACATGCAGTTCTGCTATAACCTCTTTCCAACTAAAATATTCAAGGAAGATAGGGAAGAGTATATTTCTACCTTACAGCAATCACGGGAAGAAGAAACGAATCAGCCCTTCTTGGACTTTATGGCTGATCAGTTAAAGAAATCGCTTTCTTTGGAGATTGAACGATTTAAGACTTCTCAGAAAAAGATGTTTAGCTTTATGTTTTAGCATCCATGTTGCTTGTAAATATTCCCGCCCATTTTGCCCGCAAAAAGAAGACGAAAATATGTTTTTCCCCATTTTATATCTTCTTAGGACTTACAGATGCATGAAAAACCGGAATATTCCGTTATATTTGTCGAAGATTAAACTAAACAGAGTATTTAACAAAAACAGCCTGGATCATCATGAAAGATAATTATTGCGTTATCATGGGTGGTGGGATCGGTAGCCGGTTGTGGCCTTTTAGCAGAGTAAGTTATCCGAAACAGTTTTTAGACTTTTTCGGGAGTGGTCGTTCATTGCTTCAAATGACGTTTGATCGTTTTTCCAAATTCATCCCGCTCGAAAATATCTATGTCGTAACAAATGAACAATATGCTTCACTTGTCAAGCAGCAACTTCCGGAATTGCAGGAAAAGCAAGTACTGCTGGAACCGGCACGCCGTAATACGGCTCCTTGCATTGCTTATGCGGCCTATCATATCCGGGCTTGCAATCCCAATGCAAACATCGTGGTTGCACCGTCTGACCATTTGATTCTGAAAGAAGATATTTTCCAACAGGATGTACAGAAATGCCTTGATTTTGTCAGGACCCACAAAGCATTGGTCACGTTAGGCATCAGACCGGGACGTCCGGAAACAGGTTACGGCTATATCCAAAGCAGCGAGACGCTGTTAGGGGAATTCACCAAAGTCAAGACATTCACCGAAAAGCCGGACCTTGAACTGGCAAAGGTGTTCATGGAAAGCGGTGAGTTTTTCTGGAACTCAGGTATATTTATCTGGAACGTCAATACGATTCTGGAAGCACTCGCCAAGTTCTTGCCCGACATTTCACTCCGCTTCGATTTAGGGAAAGAGAAATTCAACACGCCGGAAGAAAGAAGTTTCATTACCGAGAATTTCCCTTATTGCCTGAACATATCCATCGATTATGGCGTCATGGAGAAAGCAGATAACGTATATATGTTGTGTGTAGACTTTGGCTGGGCCGATCTCGGCACGTGGGGCTCCCTTTTTGACCGTGCACCCAAAGATAAGCATAACAACGCATTGCTGAAAAGCAATGTACTGCTGTATGAGAGCAGCAACAACATCGTCGCTCTCGACAACCCGAAGCGATTGGCTGTCATACAGGGCATACACGATTGCATCATCGCCGAATCGGGAAATGTGTTGCTCATCTGCCAAAAAGATGACGAACAACGCATCAAACAGTTCGTCGCCGACGCACAAATGAAGTTCGGGAAAGAATTTACTTAATCTACATGGATTTTTTCACGCATATTACGTTTTCTGATGCTCCCTTTCTATTTTCGCTCTCGGAACCGATTCTCTTATTAGGTTCCTGCTTTGTGGAAAATATGGGGAAAAGATTAGAAGACAACAAATTCCAAATAGATTTAAATCCTTTTGGAACGCTCTATAATCCGGCCTCTATCGCTGAAGCGCTTCGGATGTTATTACATCCTGAACGTTTCACGGAAAACAATTTGTTTTTACATGAGGGGATTTACCATAGTTTCAGCCACCACAGCCGTTTCTCGTCTTCTTCGGCCGAGGACTGTCTGAAGAACATCAACGACAGGCTGTTCCTTTCGGCCGAACGTTTACGGCAAGAACAGCGTCTCATTGTCACTTGGGGAACGGCATGGGCATATCGGCTAAAAAGCTCGGGGAAAATTGTCGCCAACTGCCACAAACTCCCCGACAAGCTGTTTGAACGCGAACTTCTTTCCGTCCGGCAAATCGTAACTGAATGGAAAGAATTACTCCTTTCGCTCTGGGAACAGAACCCGGAATTAAGGATTCTTTTTACCATTAGCCCGATTCGGCATTGGAAAGACGGCGCGCATGGGAATCAAATAAGTAAGGCGACCCTGCTGCTTGCAGTCCACGAATTGGAACAAACATTTCCGGAGCACATCGCTTATTTCCCGGCATACGAAATCATGATGGACGAGCTCAGGGATTACCGGTTTTATGCCGACGACATGTTGCATCCGTCTGAACAAGCAGTCGAGTATATCTGGGAAACATTTGCCCGACATTTGTTTACCCAGGAAACAAAAAAGATTTTGCAAGCATGGAGCCACATACAAAAAGCGCTTCAGCACAAACCTTTCCATCCGGAAAGCGAAACATACAAACAGTTCTTATCGCAAACTTTGTTAAAGATGGAACGACTTACAGAGAAATTCCCTTACTTTGACTTGGAAAAGGAAATCACAAAAATCAAAGAGACATCTTCTAACAACATGTTTCAACCCTAAGGTACAGGAGAGAAAAGAATGGAATACACAATTAAAGATATTGCAACCATTATTGGTGCCGACGTACATCCTTTGTTTGATGCAAACATCAGCCTTTTGCTTACGGATAGCCGCCGGCTTTCATTTCCGGAGCAAAGTTTGTTCTTTGCTCTTCAAACAAAAACCAATGACGGGCATAACTATATACCGGAACTTTATAAGCTGCGCGTACGTAACTTCGTAGTCAGCCGACGACTGCCCGAATTCGAGCACATGCCCGATGCCAACTTTCTTGTCGTCAAAGACACGTTGAAAGCTTTGCAGAAACTGGCAATCTATCATCGCAAACGCTTCCATATCCCGGTCATAGGCATCACGGGAAGTAACGGGAAGACGGTAGTAAAAGAATTCCTTTACCAACTTTTGCACAATGAATTCAATATTGTCCGTTCTCCTCGCAGCTACAATTCGCAATTAGGTGTGCCGTTGTCTGTATGGCAGATGAACGAAAAAAATACATTAGGCATCTTCGAGGCAGGCATTTCCCAACCTGACGAAATGGAACGCCTGCAACCCATTATTGCCCCTACCATCGGTGTGATTACCAATATCGGCGAAGCGCATCAAGAAAACTTTATTTCGTCTACCCAAAAATGTTTGGAAAAGTTGACGCTCTTCAACGAGTGCGAAGCCATCATCTACAACGGTGATGACGCATTCATAGCCAATTGCATCGAGTCGGCCTGCCTGTCGCACAAAGCCATTACATGGAGTCGAACAGACTCTGAAGCGCCTCTTTTCATCGAATCGATTGAAAAAGGGGACAACGAAACAACGATTCATTGTACCCTGTTAGGTTTTGACAGCACCTACACCATTCCTTTTACAGATGACGCGTCTATTGAGAATGTAATCCATTGCATGGCTGTCATGCTCTATTTAAAACCGACAAGCGTAAACGACGTTGAAAAATTCAAGCATTTGGAGCCCGTAGCCATGCGGCTGGACATAAAAGAAGGAATCAACAATTGCCAACTCATCAACGATACATACAATTCCGACATTAATTCGTTAGACATTGCACTCGACTTTCAACAGAGCCGCCATGTCGGGAAAAATCTGAAATCGACCTTGATTTTGTCCGACATTCTGCAATCCGGCACCTTGCCTAAATCTTTATATAAAAAGGTGGCCGACTTGGTGCATCGTAAAAAAGTCGACCGCATTATCGGTATCGGGCGAGATTTAAAGGAATACGGAAGTTTTTTCGACATCGAAAAAGAGTTTTATGTAACCACAGACGAATTCATTCATTCGCCTTCGTTCAAGAACTTTAAAAACGAACTGATTTTGATAAAAGGTTCACGTCCCTTCCACTTCGAACGCATCTCGGAACTGCTTGAGAAGAAGGTGCATGAAACCATTTTGGAGGTCAATTTAGATGCGGTTGTACATAACTTCAATTTCTATCGCTCCAAATTGAAGCCGGAGACAAAAATGGTCTGCATGGTCAAGGCGTTTGCTTATGGGGCCGGTTCTTACGAACTCGCCAAGACGTTGCAAGAACACCGCTGCGATTATCTGGCGGTGGCAGTGGCCGACGAAGGAGCCGCTCTGCGCAAAGAGGGAATCTCCATCCCCATGATTGTCATGAATCCGGAGTTCAGCAGTTTCAATGTGCTGTTTGAGAACCAGTTGGAGCCGGAGGTTTATAGTTTCCGCCTGCTCGAGGCAATGATCAAAGAAACCGAACGGCGCGGAATTACCTCTTATCCGGTACACATCAAAATCGACACCGGAATGCATCGATTGGGGTTCCAACCTGCAGAAATTCCCCAATTATGCGAACAATTAAAAACGCAAAGCGGCATCATCGTCCGTTCCGTCTTTTCCCACCTGGTAGGCAGCGACTCCTCCTGCTTTGACGATTTTACCCGGAGGCAATTGGAAACATTCACGCAAGCTTCTCATGAATTGGAAACACGGTTGGAACACAAGGTCATCAAGCACATTCTCAATTCCGCCGGAATCGAGCGTTTCCCCGAATATCAAATGGACATGGTACGGTTGGGCATCGGACTGTATGGCGTCAGTGCATCCGGAATGAAAGGGTTACGGAACATCAGCACGCTGAAGACAACCATTTTGGAGATACTGCACGTCCCGGCCGGAGACTCCATCGGTTACAGCCGTCGGAGCTACGTGGAGCGCGATTCGCGTATCGCCACCATTCCGATTGGATATGCAGACGGACTAAACCGACACTTCGGTAACCGGAAAGGCGAAGTGGTCGTCAGAGGAAAGCGCTGCCCCATTATCGGTAATATCTGTATGGATGCCTGTATGGTCGACGTGACGGATACCGACGCCCAAGAGGGAGATTCGGCCATCATTTTCGGAGAAGAGTTGCCGGTAAGCGAATTGGCAGACAAGCTCCAAACGATTCCTTATGAGATTCTGACCTCCATCTCTCCACGCGTCAAACGGGTCTACTATCGGGAATAATTGCGTATCTTGCAGATTTTGTGTACTTTTGCTGCCTAATTATTTATAATAGGTATGAGTCACAACTTATTGAAAGGAAAACGAGGCGTCATCTTCGGCGCGCTCAACGACATGTCCATCGCATGGAAAGTAGCCGAAAAAGCCGTCGAAGAAGGGGCGACCCTCACATTAAGTAATACGCCCATAGCCGTCCGCATGGGGCAGATTGAAGAGTTAGGCAAAAAGCTAAACGCCGAAATTATCCCGGCAGATGCAACAAGCGTAGAAGATTTACAAAACGTCTTCACACGCTCGGTCGAAATCTTGGGCGGTAAAATTGATTTTGTACTGCATTCCATCGGTATGAGTCCGAACGTCCGCAAGAAACGCACGTATGACGATTTGGACTACAACATGCTGGAAAAGACACTCGACATCTCCGCCATCTCTTTCCACAAGATGATACAAACCGCCAAAAAGCTCGATGCTATTGCCGAATACGGCTCTATCCTCGCGCTCTCTTATGTGGCGGCCCAACGGACTTTCTTCGGATACAACGATATGGCAGATGCCAAAAGTCTGTTGGAGTCCATCGCACGTAGTTTCGGTTACATCTACGGACGGGAAAAGCATGTGCGTATCAACACCATCTCCCAATCGCCGACCATGACTACTGCCGGAAGCGGCGTGAAAGGAATGGAGCACCTGATGGACTTCGCTCAAAAGATGAGTCCGCTGGGTAACGCGACAGCCGACGAATGTGCCGACTATTGTGTCATGATGTTCTCCGACTTTACACGTAAAGTGACGATGCAAAACCTCTATCACGACGGTGGTTTCTCAAGCATGGGCATGAGTCTTCGCGCGATGAACCAATACAGCAAAGGATTAGAGGAATACACCGACGAGAACGGACATATTATCTATGGATAAATTCACAATTGACAATGGACAATTGACAATTAGGCTTCGTGTTCCGCGAAAAATAATTGTCAATTATCAATTGTCAATTGTTCATTAAACAACGGTTTATGCTGATAAAGATTTACCCCGAAAACCCGAATCCGAAAGAGGTCGGCAAAGTGGTTGCCACACTGCGCGACGGAGGATTGGTGGTCTACCCGACCGACACTGTCTACGCTATCGGCTGCGACGCGCTGAATGTACGTGCCGTCGAACGCATCTGCCGCATCAAAGGGGTTAACCCGCAGAAGAGTAACCTCTCCATCATCTGCTACGACCTTTCGAACATCAGCGAGTATGCCAAAGTAAGCAATGCGGCATTCAAACTGATGAAGAAGAACCTGCCCGGCCCCTTTACCTTTATCCTGCCGACCAGCAGCGAGCTGCCGAAGATTTACAAGAACCGGAAAGAGGTCGGTATCCGCGTGCCTGACAACAACATCGTCCGCACGCTGGTGCAGGAACTGGGTAATCCGCTCCTGACCATGTCCGTACACGACGAGGATGAAATCATCGAATACAGTACCGATCCGGAACTGATTGAAGAGAAGTATGGCAATCAGGTAGATATTGTCATCGACGGAGGATACGGCGGCTTGGAGGGATCGACCGTAGTAGACTGTACGACGGACGACTTCACGGTTGTCCGACAAGGGAAAGGAGAGCTGCTTTAATTCTATTGATGCTCTATACAAGTCTATATAGACATCCTATACAGTACTGTATAGACATTCAATACAGTATTATATAGACACTCTATACAACACTGTAAAACCATCGACAAACAAACGAACCGCATCCAATAAAAGAAAGGAACAAAGCAAAATGAATTGGAACCAACTACTTTCCGGCAAGCGCTTCGGCATGGAAGAATACCACGAACGCAAACATGAACGCACAGACTTTCAGCGTGATTACGATCGCTTGATATTCTCCTCACCCTTTCGCCGCTTGCAAAACAAGACGCAGGTATTCCCGCTTCCGGGTAGTATTTTCGTACACAACCGGTTGACACATAGTTTAGAGGTATCTTGTGTAGGTCGCTCATTGGGTAACAACGTTTCCAAAGAGCTTATGCAAAAATACCCGGAGGGAAGCGTCAATTTCCCGGAAATCGGTTCCATCGTCTCGGCTGCCTGTCTGGCGCACGATATGGGGAATCCGCCGTTCGGACATTCTGGTGAACGGGCCATTTCTGCTTACTTCTCCGAAGGAAACGGCAAGCAACTGCAAGCCGAAATCGAAAAAGAGGGCGGACGTTATGAAGATTTCCTCCATTTCGAGGGAAACGCCAACGCCATGCGGCTGCTGACACACCAGTTCATCGGACGGCGCAAAGGAGGGTTCGTCTTGACATACAGTACGCTGGCATCCATCATCAAATATCCTTATTCTTCCATCTATGCCGGGAAGAAGGGAAAATTTGGTTTCTTCCAATCCGAAGAAGAGAGTTTTCACCGGATTGCTAACGAATTGGGTATCTGCCCGAGTCCAACAGACGCCAACCGATTTGCCCGTTACCCACTCGTCTATCTGGTCGAAGCAGCAGACGATATTTGCTACCAAATCATGGATATTGAAGATGCCTGCAAATTGCACATCCTGACAACGGAAGAAGCCATCCATCTGTTTCTGAATTTCTTTGAGGGAGAACGCCTCGAACATATCAAGCAGGTGATGCACCTTGTTGACGATACGAATGAGCAAATCGCCTATCTGCGTTCTTGCATCATCGGATTATTGGTCAACGAATGCTCGCACGTTTTCCTCGAACACGAAGAAGAAATCCTGAACGGGAGCTACAACGCCTCACTTATTGACCATATCCATGACCCGGCTCAACAAGCCTACCAACATTGTTCGGAAATTGCCTATCAAAAGATTTACCGCGCCAAAGAGGTGCTCGACGTCGAACTCGCCGGTTATCACATTTTCAGCCACTTGATAGATACCCTTACAGAAGCCGTCATGAATCAGCGGCATGCTTACAGCAAACTCTTGCTGCAACGCATTCCGGAGCAATACGACATCCATGCCCCGACGGTCTATGGGAAAGTTCAATGTGTGTTAGATTATATTTCAGGCATGACGGACGTCTATGCCCTCGACCTTTACCGGAAAATCACCGGTATGAGCCTTCCGGCTGTCTGATTAGTATTCTTCGCGGTACTTGCCGGCTTGCTTGTCGGCAAGTATATTCAGGTAACTTTTATAACGCGACGGGCTGATTGTACCAGCTTCCACCGCTTTCAACACGGCGCAACCCGGTTCATGCCGATGCGTACAATTATTAAACTTACAATCGGCTGCCACTTTAAATATTTCAGGAAAATAATGGGCGATTTCCGCCCCTTCCATCTCAATCGTCCCGAAGCCTTTGATGCCCGGTGTGTCAATCAGGTATCCGCCTTCTGGCAGCGGAATCATTTCAGAAAAGGTTGTAGTATGCATCCCCTTGTTATGATATTCGGAAATATCGCCGGTACGTAAATCGGCATTCGGCACCAATCGGTTAATTATCGTAGACTTGCCCACCCCCGAATGACCGGATAAAAGTGTCGCCTTTCCCTGCAAATCTGCCTTTAGTGCATCCAATCCTTCACCCGTGCGGGCACAAAGTTGCAGACATGGATAACCAATTCCGCCATACAATTTGGTCATTTCCTGCAACAGCGCCCTATCGTCTTCCCGATAACGGTCTATTTTATTGAATACCAACTTCACCGGAATCCGATAAGCCTCGGCCGTCGCCAAAAAACGGTCAATAAAGATAGGAGTTGTAATCGGATAGTTTATGGTTACAATCAAGAACGCCTGGTCGAGATTGGCTGCCAAAATATGTGCCTGTTTGGAAAGGTTGGAGGCCCGACGAATGATGTAGTTCTTCCGCTCTTCGATCGCCGTTATAAAAGCGGTTCCCTCCGCATTGACATCTATCTCCACCCGATCTCCCACGGCGACCGGATTTGTCGTGCGAATTTCTTTCAAACGGAAATTCCCTTTGATTTTACACTCGACGTCGCTTCCCTCTTCCGTACGCACCGTGTACCAACTGCCGGTATTCTTGATTACTAACCCTCTCATGAATTGAGAATTGAGAATTGAGAATTGAGAATTGAGCCACAAACAATTTTTCAATTCTCAACTTTCAATTCTCAATTTTTTTAAACCGTCATTATCTCTTTTTCTTTTGCTGCATACAGTTCGTCCACCTTCTTGATATATTTATCATGAATCTTCTGGACATCTGCTTCCGCATCTTTTTCCACATCCTCAGGCGTTCCGTCTGCTTTGATGCTCTTCTTCAGCTGTTCGATGGCATCGCGGCGTGCGTTACGAATACTGATTTTTGCCGTTTCAGCTTCTTGTTTCGATTGCTTCGCCAATTGCCGACGACGCTCTTCCGTCAACGGGGGAATGCCCAAACGAATCACTTCGCCATTATTTTCAGGCGTAATCCCTACGTCAGAATCCATGATTCCCTTTTCAATATCCTTAATGATTTTCTTTTCCCAAGGAGTAATCATGATAGTCCGTGCATCCGGAACCGTCACAGTTGCTACATTCGACAAAGGAACCGGCGCACCGTAATACATAACGCGCACGCTATCCAAAATCTTCGGATTGGCCTTACCCGCACGAATATGTGCCAACTGTTCGTCCAAATAATCGATTGCAGAGGTCATCTTCTCTTCTGCTGCCTTTACATACTGCTTTATGTCTGCCATAAAAGATTGTTTATTTTTGGTTTATTGCAAAACAAAAGTAGAGAAAGTTTTCTCATTAAACAAATTATGGTGTAAGAAGAGAACAAAAAATTTCTATTCAATCCCAATCGCACAAAAAAAAGTTTCCCTTTGTCTGTGTTCATTTACCCTCCGGGTATTTCATGCTACGCGCCAACTGCCGGGGACAGAAGACTGATGCATAAAAACACAGCCGCTGTACATTCACACAGCGGCTGCAACTTCTTTCCTCCTACAAAAAGCGAATCAATATCCCGGATTCTGTTCCCAGTTGGTATTGGCATTTAAAATATCCTGCGGAACGGGGAAGATGCGGCACTCTTTGTCGAAACGGGCTGTCGGGAATCCTTGCCGGTGGAAACCATATTCGCTCTCGAACGTTCCAAAACGAATCATATCGTTGCGACGCCAGTTTTCGTCGAAAAATTCACGTCCGCGCTCATCCAAAATGTCTTGTAACGTCGGATTTGCCTCCAACAAAGGAGCATTCACATACGCCCGTATTTGGTTGAAAAGCGATTGAGGCGTATCGTTGTTTGTTGCTGTTGCCCCTCGGAGGATGGCTTCTGCTTTCGTGAGTAATATATCGGCATAACGGAAAATGGGCACATCATTGCTTTGATTGCGGCTATGCTCGCGGTATTCCGTTGGATCGGGATAGAATTTTATCGAACGGTATCCCTGCCTCCAACCATTAAAGTCGGCCCCCGTATTCAGTTGTTCGTTTTCTTCTTTCAATGTAATAGTCTTCGTAAACACCAACGGGGACTCATTCTGATAAAGAAAGACTTCGTCTGTCGGCTCGTATGTCGCACCGTCAAATTTATACACCGTATCTCCCAATATACAAGCATTACGTTCATCTCCTTCAAGCGTAAACAGGTCGGAAAATTCGGGGTTCATGGCATAATTGCCCGCACAGGAGTTACCCATTTCGCCGCCATAATAACCGCCGTTACCGTCATCAATTCGGCGGAATGTGCGATAACGGCCGTAATACATTCCTTGTGCCGACGTGCAGTCGAAAGGCATCGCATAGATGAAATCTTTAATGTGAGCGCCGTTATCCGGGAAAAACTTCCGACGATAACTGTCGCTCAAATCAAACAATCCGCTCTGGATAATATCATCGCAATAACGTACGCAATCACTCAATTTGCTGTTTGCCATATCCGGCGTATAGGTAGTCACATCTCCACAGGTATAAACCGCCCAATTGATGTATAGCTTTACAAGTAAGGCCTCTGCCATCCACTTGTTCGGTTTGCCATAAGTGGAAGCATCGCTTGCCTCATTCAAATAGGGCAGGCACTCCAGTAATTCGCTCTCGATATAAGCGGCCACCTCTGCACGCGGACTACGCACAACCGCCTCATCTTCTTCCGGAATCCGATCCAAAATAGGTACATCACCGAAACTATCCATCAAAATAAAGTGGTAAAAAGCACGCATCGCCTTAGCCGGCGCGACAATCGCAGGATCCGCTTCATCCCCTCCAAAGTCATTGATGACTTGGTTACAACGGGTAATGCCACTCGACAAATCGCTCCAATAGCTTAAACCTCCGTCGCTCGCCATGAAGTTGTGAAGAGTCGGATGGCAGTAGGTTCCACCATCGTAATAATCGGCATCAAAGCTGATACCCGAAGCCTCGTCGGACGCTAACGTCTGTGTCCGGTTATAGTTATTGCCCAATGCCGAGCGGAAAGCATAATAGACATCCGCCATTTTGGCCTCAACAGCCACATCTGATGAAGAGGGATATTCGGTATATTGCGATTTGATATCCACATCCAAATCGGTACAACCGGCCAACGCCACAAGGCCCACGGCCATTATATATTTCACTTTATTTTTCATCTTTCTCTCTTTTTCTATGCTGCTATTCATTTCTCAATCGCGTTTTAGAAGTTCACTTTCAAACCTACCATGTAGGTACGTGTATTCGGATAATAGGTATTGCTCCAGTCGATACCCGGTTCCAGACCGCCCAGAGAGACCTCCGGGTCTGTACCGCTGTAACCCGTTACCGTAAAGACATTATTACAAGTCGCATACAGGGTCAAATTGTTCACCCATTTTCCAAAGTTCCCGAAGTTATATGCCAACGATAATGTTTTCAGGCGCAAATAACTCCCGTTTTCGATATACCGGTCGGAAGGTACCTGCGCATTCACGTCCGTAAAGCGCTGTTCGGTTGCGACACTCTGCAAGACATTTTTGCCGGAAGTCAATAACGAAATCGAACTGTATTGCGCACGCAACGCATTAAATATCTGATTGCCCAATACCCCTTGGAAGAAAAGGTTCAAAGACCAATTCTTATAAGTCAATGTATTGTTCCATCCGTAAGTCAGTTTCGGCTGTGCGCTACCCGTCTTCGTCAAATTGGTTTCACCTGCCGTGCTGGAGGTTACCTCGCCTGTGCGTTCGCCCGTTTCCGGGTCATGCACATAAAACTGAGACACTCCCTCTTCGTTATATCCGGCCCATTCCAACGTATAGAACTGCCCGATTGGAGAACCCTCCATCACACGTTGCACATACTTATCACTGTTACCGGCAATACCGGGATAGGCCATCGGAATATAGTCTACTGAGTAGGTTTCATTAGACAATTTCTCCACCATATTTTTGTTATGTGCCAGATTAAGCGTCGTATTCCACTGGAAGTCCTTTGTCGCGACAGGAATTGCATTAATCGTAATCTCAATACCCTTGTTACTGATGTCCCCCACATTGGCAGTCATCTTATCATACGGATAACGGTTCGTCGAAACATCGTAATCATAAATCAAATCGCTCGTCTGCTTACTGTAATATTCAATCGTACCATTCAAGCGACTGTTGAAGAAAGCGAAATCCAAACCGACGTTGAACATTCCCGTCCGCTCCCATTTCAAATCCGGATTCGCGTTACCGGTTGCTGCCAGCGTGTGCATGTCCGATGTGTTGCCGTCCGCATCCGTATAGCTAAACCACCCCGATACGCCGTACCTCTGCATGGCGGTATAAGCATCAAAACCAAGCGAGTTTCCACTCACGCCATAACCGGCACGCAACTTCAAGTCGTCAAAAACATGCAGGTCTTTGATGAAATCCTCATCGCTCAAACGCCAAGCTGCCGACACGGAAGGGAAAGTTCCCCAGCGGTTATTCCGCCCGAAAGCCGAAGAACCATCCCGACGAATCGTCGCCTGCAAACTATACTTGTCATTGAACACATAATTCAAGCGGCCATAGAACGAAATCATCCGCAAGGTAGATTCCGCCCCGCTTTCCACTGCATCCATGCCATCGATGATATTGGCATAGGTCAAGTTGTAATACAACACATCGTCATTATAGAAGTTCCGCACTGTCAAGCCGAAGCCGTCATTACTATTGGTCTCTTCCCACGAATAACCGAGCATTACTCCCAAACGATGGAGGTCGGCAATTGTCGTCTCATAATTGGCATACGTTTCAAACACGCTTTTGTTCCCGAAATAGGTATTACGGGTTGCCTGCCCGTTGTTGCGGACATATTGGGAACGGGTTGTGTGATACTCGCTATACGTGCTCTGATCCGTCATATAGGAGTAGTTCGCACTCCACGTCAATCCCTTGATGATTTCCAAATCAGCTTTTCCCGTAATCATCAAGTTTTTATTCACCGTCTTCTGAATATCCTCGTGAATCAAAGACATCGGATTGTAATAGTTGGTCACGCCAAACGATTCATACCACGAACCATCTTCATTCCGAATGGGTTGCGTCGGCGAATAATACAACATGGCGTCGATAACATTTTGAGAACCGCGGTCTTCGTCCGTATTCTGGCTGGCATTGTTACCTCCCCGTTCGTTGTGTACCGACTGGCTCAAATTCACGCCGAGCGAAAGGGTCAAACGGTCGTTCAGCACTTTCGACTGCGCCAACGCACGCGCATTGAAACGATTCATGTCGGAACCTTTGATGACGCCCTCCCGGTTCAGGTAGTTCAAACTAACATTGTAATTCGACTTTTCATTCCCGCCGCTAACCGACACGTTGTGATTGTTTGAAACGCCAAGCCGTTGCACCTCTTTCTGCCAATCCGTATTGGCGCCCTCGTCGTTCGGGAGTGTAAAGTTATTGGCTGCCGCATAATTCCGCAAGTCGCTTGCCGTCATCATATCAAGGCTTTTCGCCACTTTGTCGAAGGCGACATACGTGCTGTAATTCACATTGACGCGCCCCTCTTTGCCTCGTTTTGTCGTGATGATGATAACACCGTTGGCCGCTCTCGAACCGTAAATGGCAGTTGCCGTCGCGTCACGCAAGACGTCAATCGATTCAATATCGTCCGGCGAAACAAACGAAAGGTCTACCCCCGGTACCCCGTCGATTACATAATAAGGCTCCATCGCCGCTCCTGTCCGCAAGGTAGAGGCTCCACGTAGCATAATCGACGACGATTGGTTCGGGTCGCTCGACTGCGTAATGGTCAAACCGGCCACTTTGCCCTGCAACAACTGGGCGGGGTCTGTATAAACACCCTGATTCAAATCATCGCTCTGAATCGTCGAGATGGAACTGGTCACGTCCTTCCTGCGCATGGTTCCGTATCCGACCACCACGACCTCGTCCAGCAATTCCGCATCCTCCTTCAAAACAATTTGCAAGGATGTTCCTGCTTTTATTTCCATCGTCTGATAACCAATATAAGAAATAACCAAAGTCGCATGCTCGTCTACATCCTGCAACGTAAAATTACCGTCGATGTCGGTAATCACCCCATGAGTCGTCCCGGCGACCACTACATTGGCGCCGACCACCGGTATACCGGTTTCATCCAAGACCGTTCCCTGAACCGTTATCTTCGCCTGCGATGCCACCGGCACGGCAACCATCGGTTCATTCCCTTCCTGTCCCGCCGCAACCGACATCGCATACAGGGGATTCAAAGCCGCAGCCACGCAAAGCGTCGTCCATGCAGCCACATTCTTTTTCAGACTCTTCATATTCACAATCTATTTTATCAAATGTCATTTCTTGATTTTGCAAAAAATCGGATTGGTGTAAAACCACTGGTCGTTCATCGCTTTCTCTTCGGTGTTCAAACCGGCGTCCGGCAGTGGATTGCCTGCCGCATCGGTTTCGCCCGGCGTACCGGGAGCCAGGTGCGTACCGCGCAAGCGATAGTAGGTATAATCAGAAGAGGGCTTCACAGCATACCGAATCCGAATCGTGCCATCACTGTCGCGCGTCCAATCCTTTTCGGTAAAGCGAGCTATTACCTTCGTCGTCCGGACACTGTCGCAACGGTATGCCTCCGTTCCCGGCGCAGCCTTCGGATGTACCTCACCGGCAATCAGGTCGATGTGGTCTACGCGAAGCGGAGAGGCGGTATTCTCCGTCACGGCTATCTCCAACTGCAACGCTTCGCCCGCCTGCGCCTCCAACGTCTGCCCCATACAGGCACCATTCAGATTTACCCGCGCGCCTGAGATGAAATTCCCTCCGACTACAAAGCAATTCCCCGTACGTAAATAATCGGCCAAACGCATCGGCTCAATGGTATCCGGCAAGAAAAGATAGGTCTTGTTGTATTCGCCCGGCAAGAAGTCCGAACGCAGATTGTGGAAATCCGAGCAGGTAAACAGCCACCAGCGGCGTCCTTCCGACAGCAATGCGTCCCAAAGGCCGCCCACCTTGGCAACCATCAGCCCGGCACCTCCATACGTGTAAGTCCCGTAGGTGTTGTTTCGCGGGGCATATTCTCCCCGATCCTTGCTGCGCTGATGACCGGGAATGCCCTCAAAGCCGAAACAAATCTCCGGCGCCAAATCGTTCATCTCACGAAAATCGGCGACCGTCCATCTGTTTTTACGGTCGGGATGCGCCGGAATCACCCAGCTGGTCGCCGGATGATGCTGCTTCAGCCACGCGACAGCCTCCATCGCCTTCGCATGTCCGTCCTGCCCGGACTTCACCCAGCCCCGCGTCTGTCCGCCCGTCACGTCCCGGTCGCGCGAATCAAATTTATATTCAAACTCAGCCAGTGGCAGGCAATTCGGGGCGTCGGTAAACTGCCCGTCCAGAATCGTCACACTGGCATGTTCATGCCCCGGCACGTTCCATTCCACGCCTTGAATCAATGTCTTGGCGGGATAAACCTCCTTGCGCAAACGCACAATTTCCGGGAACGAGTATTCCGACAAAGTTTGCCAGCGCCACATCGCCACCTGATTCGGCTCCTCCGGGTTCTCATCCCCAATCACCTCTTCAGCCGTCCAACGGACAAACTGCCCTTTGTCTTCACCCGAAATCAAACCGTTATAAGGCGACGGACCACCATGTTCACTATTCGCCCACCAAGCCAAATCAATGCTGTCGCAGGCTTCGAAATCATATCCCAAACTGAATACTCCATCAGAGAAAGTCGTGTGTTGATGGAAATCGCACAATCGGTAAGAGCCTTCCGCTTTCGGTTCCGCTGCCTTGTCGGCGCAACAAATGCAGCTCAACGCCCCTACCCCAATAAGTAGAAAATTGCGTATCGTTTTCATTGTGTTTTTAGTTTTCGGCTGCAAAAGTAGCGGTGGCTTATTACCATTTATTTACATCCTCGTTGCGATTTTTTTACTCAGAAATTACATTTCTTTTACAAAAGTCCTTGTCAAGAAAAATTTCCCCGGGTATTTTGACAGGCTTGAACTTTGTGCGTGTACCTATAGGGCGGACTTCAAACATAGAATTTACTAATTGGCAACTTGCGGACATTCATTTAGTTATTTTACTGTGTTTTTTTGAACAAGTAACTCTTTTTATATAACAGGCGATTGTGTCTTTGTGTTAAAATGCGAGCAGTTTATTCGCTTTTCTTTATATATAAGCCCTTTTTGAGGGCTTTTTTTTGCTATTTACGTCGAAAATCCGGATGAAATTCCTCTGTCTTTTTGCTTGCTGAAAGCCCGCTTTACGTGACACGCCTGCCGATGAGCTGCGGACAAACGCAAAACGAATTGCATTTGTTTTGCTTTGGGTTCTTTTTCCTGGCAAAGTGAAAAAGCTGAACTTCGCGAGAATCGCGTGAAATCAATCGTCCGATAGTTGGGACGGAATAGAGGCTTCTTGCGGAGTTGACGAGATTACCGGTGGAGAAAGGTAGGAGTTGGTTCTCCTTTTCCCGGCAGTCCGCCGTCCTTACGACCGTCCTAATTGCCACTACATCCGTCCTAATCCCAACTACGACCGTGCTGATTACCCATTACGTCCGTCCTCATCCCTAATTAGGACGGTCGTAGTGTCAATTATGTCCGTCCTCGTGCCGACGGCGACCGTCCAACGGCTGTTTATGTCTAAAAAGTGCCTATTTTCTAAGGAAAACTCTTTGTTGAGGAGGGTTGAAGGAGGATTCTGGGGTGTTTTCCCGCGATGCTTTTTCTTGTAAGAAAATACTTGGAGGAAGAGAATCGGCTTCCAATGCAAGGTTGAATGAATCGGTAGATTATATAATGTTGCTAAAAAACTTTAGTGCCTTAACTTTGAAAGAAAGTCAACCGACTTTATGAATAAGAGTGAATGTGGTGTCAACCTTTTTCGTGAAACAACTGCCACAATCGGCTTGAAACCTGCTCCTCGAGTAAGGTTGAGGTTACTCCTTAAGTAAGGTCGAGGTTGCTCCCTAAGTAAAGTCAACCTTACTCGAGGAGCAGGTAAAAAGTTGCTCGATAAGCGGGTTATTGTCGCGTCGATAAGCAGATACCCCCTCTGCTTATCGACGCGACAATAACCCGCTCGATAAGTAGTTTTCGGTCACCTCCCGAAGTAGCTTTCAAGGGAAAAAGGGATGCTGACGACGCAGATTGGGCAGATGGACGCAGATTTGTATATATAAATAGGTATATCCACATGCGTCCGTAACGTCTGTTTTTAGCCATTCCTTAATTCAAATCTGCAAGTATACAGCTGAATATCAATGACAAATGGTGAAAATGGAATAATGTAGAAAAGTGTAAAATGACTAACAAAAACGTTCGTTTATTTCGTCACAAAAATACGCATAGTTTTTGAACCTGCAATCTTTTCCGTCAATATTTTTCTCAAATCTATCTTCTTTCTTATCAATCAGATAGCAAAAAGAGGACAAAAACTCACCTTTCCCAAACAAACCCAAAAAAATGACAGAAAAAAACGAACGTTTTTCCTGCCAAAAGACAATAATTAACAGTTGGACGGGGACGACGGACGGGAAAGGAAATAGAGAAAGCAATACTGCTTAAATACATAATTATTAACTAATTAATTACATTATGAACAAGAAGTTTTCTACTCTGATGGCTACAGCTTTAATTGCTGGAACAATGTCAGTGTATGCAATGGATGAAACACCCATTCGACCTTACGAGTTCCGGAAAGCAGATGTTACGGCTGAAGCCTCGATGAAGACCATTAGTCAAATTGATGGTGACAAATGGTATCAACTCAGTACATCGACCTATTACAAGGATGATTTCCGCATGCATGGGCATCCTTATAAAAAGTCGGAAGTACTGGTTCATTATCGTGATGGGGTGACAGGGAAAGTTTATCTTCGCCTTGTACCTGCTGAAGAGGCTCCATTGGTTCCCTCTTTGTGGCGTCTGACGTATAAAGAAGACCAAAGCGGACGTCGGGCTTGGGTGTTTGTTAACAAAGAAACAGGAATTGAATTGTCTTTCGACCCTGCCTTTGCCAATGACAAATTGTACCTATACAGTGCTGAATCAAAAGTGATGGTTCGTAACAACTGCACCATCGGTTGGGAATGGTATAATACCAACAGCCATGCAGATGGTTCTGCATTTGAAGAGGTTGCTCCTTATGCAGTAGTCAACAACGATACAGTCATGATTATGCGTCGTGGCGCAAATGGTTATGTCTACTCGCACAAAGGAAAAAGAAGTGAATTAATCGCCAATGATCAGGCCAAAGATGTTTATGCGTTGACAATCCGTCCGGTAGAAGCAGCTCCGTTGACGTTGAACGAATATTCATTCAACTCAATGATTGATGCTAATAAGCCTTCAGCCGACCAAGAAGGCTATTTCAATTTCTTTGAACCGAATGGAAATCTTCTGAATCCGAAAGAGATGAATCCGGAAACAGGTGGGGTTATGACAAAAACTTCTCCTTATATCGCAGAAGAAGATGAAAGCGCTATTTTTGACTTCTATAATTATTCTGTTGAACAATTTGATGGGACAACTGATCCTAAAGAGTTTTATGAGGCTTTGACAAAAGTGATTTCAACTAAAAAAGGATTGATAGGAGCCGAAATGACTTTAGGTGATGTTTTGAACAAGTATATTGTTGCGGATGGAAATTATAACAATTTGTTAGGTCAGCAGAAGGAACTTGAGGAAGGAAAAGCAAAACTTGAAGGAGAGGACGGGGCTTTTGCCATTGCGTCTCAAAAAACAGATGCGGTTATCAAAGCTGCTGTTGCTATGGCTGACAAATATAAGTGGGTTAGTGATCCTGATATAGCAGATTTAAAAGAAACCTACAACAAGTATGAGGCTGAAGAAACTATAGCAACTAAGGCAGGCTTGGCAATAGAATTCGGTAATTTGGTGTTGAACACTTATCGTACAGTAGCTCCGACTGAAATTGAAAAAGCGGCTTTGATTGCTGCTGTTGATGCAATTACAGATGATGACAAAACTGCTATTCAATCTTATGAAACGGTTTGTGTTGGGTTGGAAATTACGGAAGAAAATTTGACCGCAGCAAAAGAAATCTTGGATAATGCAAAAGAAGCTTATGAAATGGCATTAGACAAGAGAGATGATTTAGAGATAGCTTTAGAAGCGGCAGAAGAGACATTGCAAACGTATAAGACTGCATGGGATAAAACGAAGTACTTGATTGATAGAGATAATAATTTCATGCGTTTGAAATATACAGGAGACGACAAAAATACTTATCTCGCTGTTGGTACTACATTTTGGCAAGGAGAAAAAGCTAATCCTCAAAATGCCAATTTGATCTTAAAGCATGTAGCTTATGATGGAACTGAAAAGGAACCAATGCGTGCTCGTTTCTTCTATAATATGACTTATTATCCTACACAAGATAGTTTGGTCATAGAACCGTTGAATGCATCTGAAATTAGTTACGATGAGATTGGTAAAGATTGGAAAGACGCTTATGTAGGTAGTCATTTCGTTTATACGGAAGATTTAGGAGCTAATTTAGCTGCTCAGGCAAGTAACTCTTGGACAAATGGTGGAGAGAAGAAAGATGAAATCACGTTGAAGTTGGAAGATTTGGCTGAAGGATATCATCTGACTGCTGCGGTAGTTGATCCGTATGAATATACTCCGATGAAGACCCGTATTGGTTTCAACCATGCTTATCCGTATTTGACACGTGCAACTTTGGCTTCCGGTTTGTACACAATCAAGGCGGTTGAAGGGGATAATGGCGGACGTTTCCTCGTGGATAATTTCAATGGCAATACGATGTATGATGTTCCGGAAAAGGGAATTCAAGATTACAACCAAATGCCTGCTACCATGTGGGTAGTTGAAAAATTGGGAAGCAAATGTGGCGATTTGATTTCAATCCATAACCGTGAATATGGTATTAATAATGAAGTATATGACAATGCGCTGTTTGAAGGTCAGCTGTATAGCGAAGACAACGGCGAAACATACTACATCATTGATAACACGTATGGCAAAGCTTGGGGAAATCAAGTGACCGATGAACGGATGCTGACGGCAAACAAACTGTACTTGACAGATAACTATGCGATCGCTCCTGTTACAGATGAAACAGCTTTGACAGATGAACATCATGGCTACGGTTATGTAGCTCCGGAAAACTTGAAATATACCAATGTCGCATTCCAATACAACCACAATACAGATGGAAAATATTTGAATGTACAAGCAGACGGGTATCTAAGAGTGACGGAAGATGCGGCTACCTACTATGAGTTGGATACGATTTTTGCTGTTGACAACGCGCCGATGACTTTGAATGAATTTGGTTACGGTGCCGGTGTTGAATATGCGGAAGGGAAAGTGTTACCGCAGTTGAAACGTTATCGTTATACATTGAAAGTCAAAGATATCAATTTGGTGGATAATGATACGACTTATGTTGCAAGAAGTTTGAAAGAAGGTGACAATGCTTACTATGTAGCAGAAGGTATTAACGACCTTCGTGAAAACAATTTGGCTCAATTGGCATCCTTCTATCTGAAAAATGACCAGATTATGAATGACGAAAGCGGAAAGACAGCGTATGCCTTGATTGATACCCGTATGGGAGACAATTTTGATGTATGTTGGAATGGGTATCGTCGTGCAACAGTAGTGGATGGTAATGCGTATGTAGAATACAACACATTGAACAATTACCCGAATTCGGCTGTATCGGCATTTGCTATGTGTGATGATGAACGTCCGTTGTATCGTTCAATCGAAGGTGATGAAGTTAGCTTCTTCCGCACAGTCGGTGGCGTAGACCAGAAACTGTTTGAAGATGCAACGAACCAGACAGGTGCTTCGGTTGTAAAAGAGGGCTTCGGTTACTTAGGTTTGGCTCAAGAACAAATGACAACCAACGGCACAGAGGCTTGGACAGTTGACGCTTGGGTAACATCAAATGCACGTATGCCGCAGTATATGTTCGCTCTTGAAATGGATTCTGTAAAAGATGGTTACTGGTGTGAAAACAATACACACGGTTACTTCGAATCAAAAGAAGCTGCTGATGCCGCAGATGAAAACCACTATGTATTCTACAATGGTTACACAGCAGGTCGTTATCTGGTTAACTTGGCAGATTCAGTAGTCGAAGGTTCTCAGGCTTACCACAATGCAGACCAATATACATTCAACGGCCGCGCTGTCCGTCTGGGCTTCGTAGAA
>CALUTX010000009.1 GCA_944323815.1 uncultured Parabacteroides sp.
TGCCGATGAGGCGGAGGCAGACGTTGTACAGCCGGGTTGCAAATTGTTTGTACAACGCAAGCTGTGCGGAACGGTTTCCTTTGCGGCATTGTTCAATCAGATGTATGTTCGTTTCTTTCATCATTCATTTATATAAACGAAAGGGTATCGGGAAGCGTTGCATGGAAGAATGGAAAAAATGAAATTATTCCCCTGGCCCCTTTCGATATTCCGACGGTGATACGCCGCTGTGCTTTTTGAAGTATCGCCCGAAAGTGGATTGGTCAGGGAAGTGCATCTTCTCCGCCACCTCTTTGATGCTTAGTTGGGTAGAGCCTAAATAATGTTGCGCATGTATCATCGTGATGGTTTCAATCCATTGGATAGCCGTCCGGCCGGACTTTGCCTTGACGACGGACGAGAGATAGTTGGGGGAAAGATGTTGCTCGTCGGCATAAAAAAGTACCGATCGTTCTTTCAGGCAATTGCGATACACAGACATAAAGAATCGGTTAAATATCTTTTCTTCTCGGTTTTGGGGTAATTCTTCGACCGGCACGCTGTCAAAATAGATTTCCAAGACTTCTAAACAAAAGGCTTGCAGTAAGGTCTGTACCAACTGATAGAGCAGACGTACCGATTGAGGCTTTTTAGCCCGACACATCAGTTCGGTACGCGAATGCAACATTTCTACCGCCTGTTCAAACCGTTGGCATTGTTCCGGATTCATCCGGATACAAGGATGTGTACGAATGGAAAGACGGTTCATCACCGGAATACTTGATAAGACTGATTGTACCGTGTCTGTTTCTCCCTCCAGCAGATAACCGTCGAGATCGTCACTGCGCCGCACGATACGGATAAAGGTATAAGGCGTATATAGGCAAAGTACTCCCCTTTCGATATGGTAACTCCGGTTGTTAAACAACACATCGCCTTCTCCCTGCCGACACAGAAAGAAACCACACTTGTTTTGCGATGTGGTCGCGTAATTGGCAATCAGCTGATTAATCCTCAATGTCCGGTATAAGGTATTTTCCATCTGTTTTTCCTTCTTTTCTGGATTGGCATGCAAATTAACCAATTTGTGGCAGATTAGGAAGTTTTTTTCGCGTAAATTCTCTTGCTATCGTTGAAATTGCACAATCATCCCCATATATTGCACTTCTTTGCGGCAGACAGCCCGCCTACTTTTGCATTAGGAAACATCAAAAAGAAAGCGATATGAAAAAAGCAATCCTTTTATCCCTCTTCCTGCTTTTTGTGAGCAGCAGTTACGGGCAGCAGAAGACTTGGTCGCTTGGGGAGTGCATCGAAACGGGTATCCGAAACAACCTTACCCTTCGGAACAGCCGCATAGACGTGCAGAAAAAACAAACTACCCTGAGCCTAAGTCGTTCCTACCTACTGCCTAAATTGGAAGCCAACTTCCAAGCAATCGATTATTTGATGAAACCGGCCAACGTGACGACCGGTACTTTGCTCGGCAACGACTTCCCGGACGACCCCACGTGGCAGAAGATACAGAGTATGCAATATGGGGTAACCGCCGGCATTCAGCTCAGCGTGCCGCTCTACAACCAGACCCTGCTGGCCGGTATCAAGGTGGCGGAAACCCTTCGTAATCTCAGCAGCCTTTCGCACGAGAAAGCGGTAGAAGACCTCACGATGCAGATTGGCAACGTCTATTACTTGGCGCAGGCCTCTTTGGAGCAACAGCGGTTGCTGGATGAGAACATTCAGCGCATGGAATCGCTTTGCGAGATTACGAAGGCGATGTACAAGGGTGGTGTGGTACTGGAAGTAGACCTGTCGCGGGTGCAGATTAATCTAAAGAGTTTGGCTGCCCAGCGGGACCAGTATGCGACCCTTTACGAGCAGCAGTTGAACCTGCTCCGCTTCCTGCTTGACCTGCCTGCCGAAGAGCCGTTTGCCGTCGTTCCGATGCCTGCCGACGTCCATCTCAAGCAGACCGCAGGCGTCGACCCCTCGCTGCCCGAACTTCGCCTCCTCACGACCCAACAGGAGTTGATACAGAAACAGATCAAGAGCGTTCGGGCCGGCTACATTCCCTCCCTTTCTTTGGGCGGGCAACTGGGTGCCGTAGGTTACCAAGAGGAGCCGGGGCATTTCTTTCATACCGACAACGAAACGCACAACTGGTTTGGCAACAGCTATCTCGCTCTTTCCATCCACATTCCGATTTTCGACGGAAGGGAGAAGCGGCTCAAGGTGCGGCAGTATAATTATGACTACCAACAGGCGCAAACCCGTTTCGAGCAGCAACGCAAGCAGCTGGACAAGGAATATGACGACACCTCCCTCCAGCTTGCCCACAATTTGGAAGTTTTCCGTACACAGCAAGACAACTACCGCCAAGCGGAGGAGGTCTATCAGGTGACGGAAGAGAAATACCGCGAAGGGGTCGCCTCGATGACCGAACTGCTGCAAGACGAGATGAGGCTGCGTAACGCCCAGTCTGCCTGCGTACAGGCACATTGCCAATGTAACGTGGCGCAACTTCAGCTGTTGAAGTTGTCGGGTAATCTGAAAGAATTAACAGACTAAACATATAATTATGATGACAACAACAAATACCAATCAAGAACAATCCCCCCAAAAGGCTTCAGTAGCCCGGAAAACGGCGACCGTTATCGGCATCTGCCTCGTGGCGTGGGGGCTGTGGGAGGTAGCAAGCCTCTTCATCGACTACAAACGAAGCGAAACGACCGACGACGCACAGGTCGAGCAGTATCTGTCGCCCGTCAACATTCGCGTACCGGGTTATATCAAGCGCATCTGTTTCACCGAGCATCAGTATGTACACAAGGGTGATACTCTGCTCATCCTCGAAGACGACGAGTATCGCATCCAACTCAAACAGGCAGAGGCAGCGTTGATGGACGCGCGGAGTGGTCGCAAGGTGGTGAGTCATACGCTTAACACGGCTGCTAACTCGGCATCTGCCTATGATGCTTCCATTGCGGAAGCGCAATACCGAGTCGAGCAGCTGGAGAAGGATTATCGGCGTTATAGTGCCTTGTTAGAAAAAGGGGCAAGTACGCCTATCATGGTCGAACAGTATCAAACGCAGTTGGAGATGGCGCGTGCCCGCGTCAATGCCCTCGAACAGCAGCGTAACGCCGCCCGCTCGTCGGTGACGGAGGTTGAGCAGCGGCAGGAGAATGCCGAAGCGGCTATCATGCGGGCGGAAGCGGCCGTCGAGATGGCGCGGCTGAACCTTTCTTACACCGTCGTACTGGCACCTTGCGACGGCTATTTGGGCAGACGTTCCATCGAGGAAGGGCAGCTCGTGAGCGCAGGACAGACGCTAACGACCCTCATCTCGGATATGCAGAAATGGATTGTTGCCAACTATAAAGAGACACAAATCGCCTCCCTCTCCGTCGGGCAGGAGGTGGAGGTGACGGTGGATGCCTTCAAAGGAAAGCGGTTCAAGGGGCGTATCACGGCCATCAGTTCCGCCACCGGTTCCAAATATTCATTGGTGCCGACGGACAACTCGGCGGGAAACTTTGTGAAAATCCAGCAGCGCGTACCGGTACGTATCGACTTGGTAGACCTTTCGAAAGCGGATAACGCACGCTTGGCTGCCGGGATGACGTGTATCGTCAAGTCGAAATGACAAATGCATAGAGAAATGAAGAATTATCCTTTCCATTCGTGGGTGCCCAAACCGCTCGGCATATTGATATTGCTGCTGCTCTTCGTGCCGCTCTTCTTTTCTGGGGCACGTACCTGAGCAATATCAATGAGATGACGGGTGGGCTGGGGGCACTCTCCGAGCAGTTTCAGCTGCTGAACCTGTGCACGTTCATCGGTATGTCGCTGGTGTTCCCCTTTATGATTCCCTATTTGCGGGAACGGAATGCCAAGCATATCTTCATTGGCGGGTTCTTGCTGCTGATTGTGTTTAACGGGATATGTGCCCGCGCGGAGTCCTTTCCGTTGCTGGCGGTATGCTGCTTCTCGATAGGCGTCATACGGGCGATGTTGGTGTTGAACACGACCTTCTTGATTGCGCCCTATATGCTGGGTGTCAATACGCTGGATATGTTCCTCTACGAGCCGCCTACGCCGGAGGCTGCCTATCAAGGGGAACACATGCGGACACTGTTGATGCCAGTACTTTATTGTTACATCCTTTGCATTGTACAGCTCAGTAATTATGTCTCGGTGTGGGTGGCTTACGAGTTCCGCTGGGAATACACCTATTTTGTGGTTATCGGGATGCTGCTGATGGCTATCGGGTTGGTACTCGGTACTTTCACAGAGATGCCTGCGGGACGGTACCGACTGCCGCTCAACCGATTGCCCGACGCTTTGTTGCTGGCTACCGCAATGGGGAGCGTCTGCTACGTGCTGATCTTCGGGAAGACGTATGATTGGTTTGACAGTCATGCCATACGGATGGCGTTGGCGATCGCGCTGCTCAGCGGAGGGCTTTACTTTGTGGTGCGAGGCAAGGCGGAACAAACAACGGTTGCTGGAGTTGGGGATTTTCCGCTATCGCTATACGTGGTACAGCATCGGTATCTTCGTCTTGCTGCTGCTTGCTAATTCAGCGACCTCGTTCGTCGGCAGTTACTTGAAGATGTCTACTCCGGCAGGTAATCTGGAAAGCGCAACGATTTCCTGCTGGGCGATACCCGGCTGCATTGCCGGATTGGTGCTGAGCCTTGTGATGGTGCGTAGGGAGGTGCACTTCCGGTATATCTATGCGACTGGTTTCGGGTTGATCTTGTGTGCCAATTTGTATATGTATTTCCATTACCAGACGTTGGGCATATATGAGCATTCCATCGTCCCGACGCTTTTCCACTATACGGGAATGCTGATGCTTTACTCCGTTACCTGTGCCTTCGCCATGAAGCATATCCCGACGCGCTATTTCGTCACGTGGTTGTTTCTGATGATTGCCGTGCGCAACGTCATCGCTCCGGCTGTCGGAACGTCCGTCTACGGTAACTGGTTGCAGGAACGACAACAGCACTATGTGACCCGTTTGGCACAAGATGTACGCATGGATGACCCGCGTGCCTCGTTTGCCATGACGGCTCCCGTCCGCCTACAAGCAACGTTGGTGGCAATGAAAGACATCACCGGCTCGACTGTCTGGCTCTGTCTGGGCAGCATGACGCTTGTCTTATTGATACCTTATTATAAAGAAGAAAGAACATAATACAAAACATACAAACAAATGGAAACCCAACATTCAAAAAAGCAGGTTGTCCTCTCCGCTGAACTTTCCTAACATCTCTTTCTTTGGCAAGTATTTCAAGGCGCAAAAAGGCGTATCGCCCAAATTCTATCGGAAAGCCTATATAGAAAAAAAGAGAGACACCCTCACGATGCCTCTCTCCGCAACTAAATGATAAAAATAAAAGTTATGTGGGAAGGTTTATTCTTCTTCGTCATACGAACGATAGTCCAACTCAATCGTTCGATAATCATTAATCGCAAACGATTTGTATTTGATCTTCAACTTGACAGTCTGTCCGTTCGTGCTGGGTAACTTGTCCAATCTAAAGGATACCAACCCGGAAACAGGCGGGAGATTCGTATCGATATCGCCATAAGCATTATGCCGGAACTCCAGTTCATACGGGTCTTCACTGTTCGTTTGCACCAAGTTGATGAAATGTTTGACATTGTCATTATAGCCCTGCTGTAAGAAAAAGTCAAAGGTGATATAACCATCTTCGATCCAGACACCCTCTTTGGCCCATACACTGGAACCGTTCAGAGCGAGCATGTCAGTTCCGTAATAGGAATCGTTTTCAGTTCCCAGATCCGGAGCGATATCCTTTGTCAACAATGTATCCAGCCGAACCAAGTTAATGGCTTTGTCGTATGCAGTGAGTGCCGAGTCTTTCACTTCATAAATCACATAAGCTCGTGTCTCGTCGGGAACTTCCGGCAAATAGTTATTGGTAGGAAGCAGCGTGGTCGAATCGTCGAGCTGCAAGTAATAACTGCCGTCGTTTATCGGTTTGACCGTCACGATTGCTTGCACTTTATCTTCCCAAAACTCAGCCCATTCGTCGTTGTCGTCCAAACAAGAACTCATAGCGGTGGCACTCGCCAAAATACCTAACATTAAAATCCAATTCTTCAACGTTTTCATTGTGTATAAGTCATTATCTTTTGTTTATTATTTTCTACTGAGAAAGATGTATGACCACCGGAAAATGCTGCAAGAACGGAACGTAAAAGATGTTAATGACGCAAAGAGGTATAGATAAGACGGGCTGCCCGTTGGGAAGCTCCGGGCTGTCCGAGCAGGCGGATAATGGAGTCGTAACCGGCTATCATTCGATTGCGATAGTCCGCATCGTTCAAGATTCGTCCTAATTCGTCATGGATTTCTCGATAGGAAAAACGCGCGCCAAAAAGTTCTTGTACAATCTCGCGCCCGGCAATTAAGTTTACTAACGAGATGTATTTAGTGTGGAAGAAATGACGGAAAATGAAACTGGCTACCTTGCCCGCTTTCACATAGTAACAGACGACCTGCGGGACGCGGAAAAGAGCCGTTTCGAGCGTGGCCGTTCCGGATGTCACCAAGGCGGCATTGCTGTGTTGCAAAAGCGAATAGGTCTTATCGAACACGATCTTGCATGCTGAATCTCCCATGTATTTCCGGTAAAACGCCCGTTCAATACCGGGAGCTCCCGCAATGACCGCCTGATGGTTAGGATAAGCCGCAGCCACCGCCAACATCGTCGGGAGATTGTCCTTGATTTCTTGCCGACGGCTTCCAGCCAATAGCGCCAGTATCGGGCGATTGTCTAACACCTCGTCTTTTCGGAACGAATCGGGATGAGCCGACTGTTTTTGCCGAAAAGCATCGACCGCATCCACGCAAGGGTTTCCTACATAGTCGACGGAATAGTGCAATTGCCGGAAAAACTCCACTTCAAACGGCAGAATGCAGAACATCCGGTCTACATAGCGGCGGAAATCTTTGATGCGGTATTGCTTCCACGCCCAAATCTTAGGCGAAATATAGTAGTAGACGGGCAGTCGGAGCTTCGTCTTGACGTAACGGGCTATCTTCAGGTTGAATCCCGGATAGTCGACCAGGATGACGACATCCGGGTGGAACCGCTCGATTTCCTTTTCGCAGGTTTTCATGTTACGCAAGATGGTACGTAAGTGGAGCGCGACCGGAATGATGCCCATAAAAGCCATTTCCCGGTAATGCTTGAGCAATGTCCCTCCGACGGCCTGCATCAAGTCGCCCCCGAAAAAGCGGAATTCGGCTTGCGCGTCTTCGTTTTTCAGCGCCGCCATCAGGTTGGAGGCATGCAAATCACCGGAGGCTTCGCCTGCAATCAGGAAATATTTCATCTTGTTTATGCGTCAAACCAACTGTTCAGTTCTGCCAAAAACTCATAATCCGTCACGTCGATTTTGCAAGGGACGAGCGACGCATAGCCGCTGTCCAATGCCAACGTATCGTTATCGGGGTGAATGGGTTTACTATTCTCAAACGTCCCTGTCAGCCAAAAGACCGGTTGCCCCGTCGCGTTCTCCGAGCGGAAAAATTCATTGATCCACCGGCCGTCCGCCTGCCGGCAGACTTTGGTGCCTTTTACGTTGGGAATGTTCGGGACATTCAGGTTCAGATACGTCCCGTGGGGCAATCCCTTTTTGAGGACTTGCCGCGCCAACATGCGCCCCAACCGGCAACATTCCGTAAAGTCGGCGTCCGGACGATGATTCAAGAGCGATACGCCGATAGAGGGAATCCCGACGATACATCCCTCCGCAGTCGCCCCCATCGTACCGGAATAGTTCACGCAAATGGCATAATTCCCGCCATGATTGATTCCGGAAACGAGCAAATCGGGTTTGCGGTCCAGTACCTCGTTGAGTGCCAGCTTGACGCAATCCACCGGTGTACCGTTACTTTTATAAACGGTCAGCCCTTTTTCCTCTTTTACCAATGTATATGTAAGCGGAACGGACGATGTGATGGCGCTCGACATGCCCGAACGAGGCCCGTCCGGAGCCAAAACCACCAAATCACCTACTTCACGCAGGCACTCGGTCAATTCTTTAATTCCCTTTGCATCAACGCCATCGTCATTCGTTATCAGAATAAGCGGTTTGTTGTTCATTGTCTTTCTTTTTTACGGAGTGCAAACTTAACGATAAATTTTGGTTTGCCCAAGACAGGTAACAAAATCTCCCGAACCGGCTCTTAGTTTCTGCCGCTTACTGGAAAAAGAGTCGTTTACCTCCGGATAATTTTCGTCGTTCCTTCTGTATTTTGTGTTCGACCTCTGTCGGACAGCTGTTTGACACGGGTCGAACACCTGTCTGACGATGGTCGAACAGCTGTTTGACGACTGTCGAACAAGGAATTCGTCTCCTGTTCGGGAAAATTTTCCGGCAATCACCGGGCATTTTCAAAGGAACTGCCTGAAATTGTGTCCTGGGTAGCGGTAAGGGAGAGCCGAATATTATATAGCTACAACAATAAGTGCTTAATTTGTCCCTATTAATTCATCTAATCCTATTTGTTGATATACCAAATCCGCTTGGCTACTTTCATATAAAATGCCAATTGTATTTTCATCAACCGAAGTGATGCACGAGTATCCCCGCCCCTTATATTCGTCCAAAAGAATTTTGTTTTCTTCCGGCCATGTGTTTCCATCATCATAGCTGACTTTTAGTGTGATGTGATTCCGTTCAAAGTATGACTCAGGATTGACGAAAAGGAGTAACGATTTTTCCTTCCCAGCCTGATGATAAACATGTTTATGGATACTTGCCATGCAGGTCGGTTCTATTAATGCTTTTCGTGAAGTCGGGTGTTCTTCCCATGTTTTCCCTAAATCGGAGGTGACGCAAATGCGCCGACCGTTAATTTTCGTATTTCCTCGATTTCGATTATCGCGCATATTCAACATGATGCGACCATCTGATAATTGTACTGCCATACATTCTGTCACATCATTAAACGCGGGATTACTTGTAATCCAAGTTTTTCCATTGTCCTTACTCCAAGTTATGTTAGAAAAAGGTTGCCCATTTTCGTCTCTCCCCTGTGTTGGGAAAACTAAAGTTCCGTCTTCTAATGTAATGCCATGTCCGGGAGCCGGTGCGAACAGCCACCATTTTTCCCGTTTCGTCTGTTGGGTTATATTTATAGGGGAACTCCATGTTTTTCCATCGTCTGTACTTTTTGAGATTAAAAACTGACACGTTTTTCTTACATCGAATCCCGGTTGTGATCCTTTTTTCTGCCATTGGTGTATCCATCTGGTACTATCATTTGTCAATCCCTGTATCCATTTTCCTGTTTCTCCATCCAGTACACCATGCATCCAAAGCCCCGCTACGTAAATATCTCCATTACGGTTGTTTACCAAAATACAGGCATCACTTACGCCATTATATTTTTCCGGTAACCCGCCCCATTCTTTCATATTCAGCACAATTTGCAAAGGCTCCCACGTCTGTCCTTTGTCCATGCTACGATTTAAGCAAATATCTATGTTTCCTTGAAGGTCTCTGTCGCTATCATAACGTGCATCGTAAATTGCTAAAAGAGTTCCTTTTTTTGATGTTATTAATCCGGGAATACGGGATGTGTGAACATTATCTTGTAGGTGTTGTCGGACTGCAACACCTGCGCGTAAATTTGTTGCGGTAGGATTTGAATTCTTTATTATTCCTTTATCCGTTTCTATCCCTAAACAAGCAACGTGAAACCGATGGCTTAAATCGATTTTATCTTTTAATTTCAGAGATATCCAAAATTGAAATGTATCGGTCTGTATAGGGATGTTGGTTTGAATGATTGGTTCGTCTGATATAGAGAAAGATGCGTTGAGTGGACGAGTTGAGTCAATCATTCCATTTTTATCTAATTGATACAATCCGATTTCTTCAATATCATGAATATCTGTTGTCCCGATAAAAGATAGGCAGACGTTCTGGAGTGAGTAATCTTCTGCTTTATTTCGAATCAGCTTTATTTTTAGAACCGGATTTACTTTTTTCTTCGCCAATACAGGTAATGTGGGCTGTTCCGTTTGCAAAGAAATACTGTTGGATTGCGTTGAACAAGAAAGAAGAACATACGCAAACAAAATGAAAAGGCATATTTTATCCATATTACAATAAATGCGCAATTTTAATCTGTGTTATTTTCTATTTGCTCTAAAGCAAGAACTGTAAAACCAATTCTTTCATACGGATTTTCAATTCCATACTCATACAATAATCCGATTTTCCCATTTGCTAAACAAACCAAGTCTGAATAAGCGCTTGGGCCTGGATAAATCAAAAAAGCATAGGGCCAAGTTTGTCCATTATCTTTACTCATTTTAACCGTCATATTTATCCTTTGTTTCATTGATGCAGGGTTAGAAAACAAAATAATACTGCTAATTTTACCTTTCTCCAAATAATTTAATGTGCTGCCTTGACAAATAGGCTCAATCAGTTCAGGCAAATAGTCCATTGTGGAAATAGTTTCCCCTCCATCTTTGCTAATCGCATAAGCCCTCGATTTATATTTGGTTCGATTATAATTACGCATATTTAGCATCAAATTCCCATTTTCTAATTCTACAACACTGCTTTCATTGCCGCCGTGTTCACGTACTATACCTCCTAATTCCCAGCTTTCACCTTTATCATCTGAGTAAATTAGTTGAGAATGATAGGTTTTTGTCCCGGCAATCATGTGATTGGTAGAAATGACGATACGTCCTTTGTAATTGGAATGTTGCAATTGGATGCCGTGGCAAGGTCCTGTGGCGTACCAAGTCCAATTATCTCGTTTGACGGAAGATGTGATTTCTTTCGGGTCGGACCATGTAAGGCCTTCATCGTCTGAATACAAGACAAAGATTCGACGGCTGTCCTTGCTTGTCTGATTGATAATTTGCTGTTCATGATCTGTTCCCAAATTCCAACAAGCCACAAGGACGACCCGTCCACTTTCCTGATCAACGACAGGGGTTGGATTCCCGCAAACATTTTCGCCATCGTCCCAAACGGTAATTGCATGGCTCCATGTTTTTCCGCCGTTTTCAGAACGTTTCACAACCAAATCAATATTACCTGTGTCCGAACAACTATTTTTTCGCGCTTCCGCGAAAGCAAGGATTACCCCTGATTTACATTGGACAATGGCAGGAATGCGGAAACAAGCGTATCCGTCTTGTCCTTTTTGGAAAACATCAACAACGGACGGTTCTAACGCTTGCACCAAGCAAACATATTGCAAAAGTAGGATGAGGCTAATTGCTATTTTCTTTTTCATGCTTGTTCTATTTTAATGAAAATTGGAATAACCTAATTGCCTCGGATATATATCTAAGGCAATTAGGTTTAATACCTGTTTATTTGTCATATCCAGGTGTCTGTGTGATGTTCGGGTTCTTATTAATCGAAGTTTGTGAAACAGGCCACAACAAAACATTCAATTCGTTTTCACGTCCAACTAAATAAGGAGCTTCTTCGAACACAAGCCCTAAGCGGATATAATCCCACCAAAGTTTACCTTCTGCAGCAAATTCTTTTTGCCGTTCTCGAAGAATGGCTTTGTTTAAATCTGCTGTATTTAACGTACTAGGATAGAAATTCGGTTCTCCATACGCCCTTTCGGCAATCTTGTTTAAAGACGCGATTGCACCGGACAAGTCATTTTTTGCCATTTTGATTTCGGCATCTAATAAAATGGCGTCAGCATATCGATAAACAATAATATCTGAATCAAAAATACGTGTACCGTTGGACCATGTCCCTGCAAATTTATTGATCCACTGGAACGTCGCGTTTTTAGGCTCGTCGAAATAGGTCTCGAAACTTACGATTGTCCGTTGGTCCTCTGGATTTTCCGCCAAAAGAGATTTGTAATCTTCCGTATAGAAGCACCATTGTTGATGGCTGCCTACTTTAACCGGATTTTCGATGGCTTCTTCTGATACATATTGCGAAGGAACGAGGTATTCTTCCGGATAACCTCCCGTATATTCATCCTGGATGTAACTCCATGCGAAAATAATCTCACTTCCCATCTCGTTCGTAAATATATTTGTATAATTGGATTCCAATCCGTAATTGGAGTTGTTCAGTACGGCATTCACGGCATCGCTGGCAGAGTTTAGGTAAGCGTCACCGCTGTTTCGTACTTTATACATCCACAGACTGTAATCAGCTTTTAACATATTGATGGAACCTTGCGAAGCTAAGCTTCTGTCACTGACAGAAGCAGGCATTAACGTTAATGCCTGTGTGATGTCAGATTCAACCTGCTTGAAGACATCTTCTACCGGCTCGCGGAAAGGATACAATCCTTCTTGCTGGTCCGACTCAAAGCCATCCAGTAGAATGGGAGCATCTCCCCATATTCTGGCAATCCAATAATAACAAAAAGCTCTTACATAATATGCATTTGCCAAGACCTTGTTTTTATCACTTTCATTTGTGAATGAGATAGATGGTGTATAACGTAAGATCAAATTCGCCGCATTAATGGTTGTATATAAATCAGCCCAATTAGCATAACCATGATCTGTTGGTATTTGGTTTTGATAGACTTGCGTCCGAGCAGTTTGCCCTGTTAATCCGTCTCCCCACAAGCCTGTCCGATATTCGCCCCAGTATATATAACCATAAGAATAAGTAGATCTAAATTTGTTATACATACCGTACATCGCAGATGTAGCATCTTCTTCTGTCTGCCACATGGAGTTTGCTGAAACTTCACTTGTTTGGATAACATCCAAATCACCATGACAAGAGGAAAAGAGTATTCCAGCCAAAATGATTGATACTATTGATTTCATATTGATTGCAATTTTAATTCGTTATTAGAAAGTAACTTTTACACCAACGGAATATTTCCGGATAGGAGGATAGTTATAATAATCCGTGCTATACGTTGTGGAAGCTCCAACTTCGGGAGAAACGCCTTTGACCGCCGTAAAATAATGTAAATTGTTACCGGATAAAGTGATAGCAAGGTTTTGAATACCCAATTTCACCAATTTGTTTGTCGGAACATTATACGACAAGCTGATTTCACGTATGCATAAATAATCTCCTTTATAGTTGAAGATGTTGGACGTACGGCTAAAGTTACTGTTTCCGTCATCTGGATCATTGGCAGTAAATCGTGCATACTTTGTATTGTCTCCTGGTTTTGCCCAACATTGTTTTACTTCGTCAATCAACGTATAGTTATTCGCGAAAGTGTTCATAAAATAACGCATTTCCGAATTATTATTGATGGAATGTCCCAATGCCCAATCTAAGAAGATATTCAACGTGAAGTTTTTATAGGTCAGGCAGTTGTTCAAACCACCGGTAGAATGGGGAACTGTATATCCCAAAAAGAATTGGTCTTGACTATCGATATAATCTTTTCCATCGCGAGTTTGGCTGCCCGGGCGGTTTTTCCATTCATAGTCACCGATCTCTTTTCGACCAGCGACATATTGACCATCTGAATGTCGATATCCTTTTGCTGAGCTATCATACATAGCATTATCGGCTTGTTCTTGCGTTTCAATAATGTAATCGACCACATATCCATAGTAACGGTAGAGCGGTTCGCCTTCTGCTGTCCCGCCAAAAGCCGTTCCATCGGCCAAGGTGATGCCGCCTATACGGTTTTTGTCACGTCCGTTGTCTGGTAATTTCAAAACTTTGTTTTTCACAAAACTCCAGGTTAGTTTGGAGGTCCATGTGAAGTCTTTCGTTTCAATATTCGTTGAGTTGATTTCAATATCGAAACCATAAAACTTTACTTTGCCGATATTCGTCTGTACGTTTTTAAAACCGGAAGTGTTCGGTAACTCTTTACTGAATAGCAGATTGTCTGTCCGCTTGTCAAAGTAGTCTGCTGTAATGGATAGCCTGTTGTCAAACAAAGATAAATCGAAACCAGCATCCAATTGTGTGGAAACTTCCCATGTCAGATTCGTATTAGGCATGGTCGACGGAACAATACCTGCAATGCCATCATATTTGGCATTGGTCGAATATTTCCCATAAGCATCATACAATCCGATTGCATTGTTTCCTGTTTGTCCGTAACTTATACGCCATTTTAAACTGCTAATTGGTTTGATATGCTTCATGAAATTTTCCTCAGACATAATCCAGCCCACAGAAGCTCCTGGGAAAAATCCCCATTGATTTCCGGAAGCAAAACGAGATGAGGCATCTTCACGGAATGTGGCAGTGAACAGATATTTCTTTTGATAGTCGTATGATAGACGACCAAAGTAGCCGATTGTCACATCTTTCGTGAATTCACTTTTTGCATCTTTTTTGTTCGGACCAGCAGTCAAAGTAGGGACTTTATCTGAACTGGCGCCGTCTACAGAGGCAGACATTGTCGAATTTTTGTCTTTTTGATAAGAATATCCGGCCATAATGGAGAAAGAATGGTCTTTGATCGTTTTGTTATAAGTTGCGAAAGCTTCCAACTTGTCGCGACTTAATTCCCCATATTCTGCAGTTGTCGGGCGTAATCCGTTAAACTCATTTGCTTTTTCGAAACTGTCATCTCTCCAATGATGGTTATAAGTAGACATCTGAAGTTCCGCTTTCAGACCATCGATGATTCGATAAGTTAACTTTCCAAAAGCAGAGAATCGTTTTTCTTCTTTACTTTGATTATTGTAATATTGATACCACAAGGGATTAGGTGAAGTGGCATTATATCCTTTAGTAGGTGTCCCGTCTTCATTATATTTCTTTTGTGTAGGAGGCGTTGCCAATCCTCTGGAAATAATATTCTTCTGATTGTCATATTCCTGAGAATTGGTTCTTGAAAAATCAAATCCTCCTGCGAAAGAGAGTTTGTCGTTGATTTTGACATTTAGGTTATTACGCATACTTAACCGTGAATATCCGGTAGCTAGTGCAACTCCAGCGTCATCTGTGTAGCCGACACTGCTACTGTATTGTACGACGTCGCTTCCTCCGTCAATGCCTACATAATAGTTTTGCCAAAGTGCATTTTTATAAATTTCATCTTGGAAGTTATTATCTTGGAAAATCAATGTTTTGGAAGGGTCTAACGGATCAGGCATGGATTTGTATCCTGCCGGAATGGTTTCTCCGTCATTCAGGTACCGGGTAGAATAAATAGAAGTTGCTGTATTGCCAGAACTTGCCGAATATCCGTCCATCCAGTTGTATTCAGGATGAGGTCCTACGGCAACAGCCGGTCTGACTGTTCTTAAATAATCTTCTGCATTCATGAAGTCGTACAGCGTTTCAGCCTGTTGCATGGCAATATTGGCTTCAAAGGTAATTCTCGGTGCTTGTGCACGTGACCCAGTTTTGGTTGTAATTAAAATGACACCATTAGAGGCGCGGGAACCATAGATGGCTGTAGAGGCTGCGTCTTTCAACACCTCAATTGATTCGATATCGTTCGGATTGATTCCTGAGAATTCACGTTCGATGCCGTCTACCAAAATCAGAGGGTCATTACTTTTATTAATAGACGATCCTCCTCGAATCCGGATAGTAACGTCTGCTCCCGGAGTGTTGTTATTAGAATAAAACCGGGCTCCGGCAACTTTCCCTTTTAAGCCTTCCCCGATTGTATTTACTGGAACATTTTCTATAGCTTCTCCTCCAACTTTGGTGATAGCGGACGTAATCGTTCGTCTGGATTGCGTACCGTATCCAACAACGACCACCTCGTCTAATCCAACTGTTGACACGTTTAATGTGATATTTACAATGGATTCATTTCCCACAGTTACCTCTTGTGAAGTATATCCCACAAAAGAAAATATAAGCACACTCCCTTTAGGGACTTCTATGTTATATTTACCGTCAATATCGGTAATTGTACCTGTCGTTGTTCCCTTAACTGCAACGGAAACACCCGGCATTGTCAGTCCTTCGTTGTCTATCACTACGCCTGATATATTCATGTTTTGGGCGAAAACGGAAACAAACGGGAATAATAAAAGGACCAATAATTTACACAAATGATTAATTTTTTTCATCTTTGCATTGGATTTTAATTAGTAATATTACAATCTGGCACAGGGGAATGTACCGCCAAGTTCTATCCTCTGTGTCTTTTTCTCAAAAAAAACCGATTTGATGCAAATCGTTTTCCAACTGTTGATACTCTTCCTTACTCATTGCTGGAATAGGCAGCCGACATGGACCACAATCTATTCCGATTAAATTCATAATAGCTTTTCCTCCGCGTACACCTCCTCCGTGTTTAATGATTATTTTAACTATTTCAATAGATTGCATTTGCAGTTTACGCGCCTGTTGTAAATTTCCAGTTTCCATTGCTTTAAAAATGTCCTGATATACTTCGGGCAAATAATTATAGGTGCTTCCAACTGCTGAAACAGCTCCAAAAGCCAATCCTGATATTAAGATTTCATCATAACCATGAAGGACTTCAAATTCCCCATTGTTAAGTGCCAAACATTCTCCCATTTCCATCAGATTGTTATGAGTGAATTTGGTTCCGACTAAATTGGGAATTCTCTTTTTCCCTTCACATAGGAAAATATCAACCGGTAAAGACACTCCTGTTATGGATGGCATATTATAATAATAGAAAGGCAATTCTTCTGCACTTTTAGCAATCGGGATAAAAAAATCAATCAAATCATTCACCGTATTAGGTTTAAAAAAACAAGGGGCCATTGCTCCAATGGCATCCGCGCCTTGCTCCGCTGCATGATGAGCCAACTCCATTGCTTCCATTAACGAATTACTTCCAACATGTGCTATTACTTTAAATCGATGATTTGCATACTTAATCCATTGTTCTAAAATGCATTTACGTTCATCTGTAGTCAAAGAGAGGCTTTCCCCTGTCGTTCCACAAACAAAAACACCTGTTAAACCTGCTTGGGCAATATGTTCGGCATACGGTTCTATTACGGAAAGATTTATATTCCCGTTTGCATCCATTGGTGTAAAAGATGCAGCAATTAATCCTTTTAGACGTTGATAGTTTTTCATACACTTACTGTTTTTTGAGTATTCTATAAATTGTTAAATGATCAATATTCTTTTTAGGAGCAGGTGTTACTAAACTAACCAAATAGCCAATAATAAAACAGGAAATAAAACCGGTAGTCGTATATAACAATAGGTGTACCGATTGTTGTTGTATAACGATAAGCTGAACAATTATACTACCTAATATTCCAAATAAAGCACCTGTGGCATTAGCTTTCCGTGTAATCATCCCTAACAAGAACAATCCACCTAAACTCCCTAATATAATTCCTAAGATTTTATTAAACTCATCCCATAAAGATTTGATTTCCCAAGTAGCCATCATGTAAGCAAATATAATACCGGCAAGGCCTAAAAGAAATGTGGCAATTTTTGCTGCGTACAAATTCTCATGTGAGTTTTTTGCAATTTTATTATGTATGTCTACAATATAAGCTGTTGCTGCTGAGTTCATACTACTGCTCAATGTAGACATTGCTGCAGCAAAAATACCAGATATTAAAAGTCCGATTATTCCATCAGGAAGTTGCGTATAAATATACCATGGTAAGATAGCATCTCCATCTGTTATAGTCAAGCTTAAATCTGTCGGATAATGTTTGTAATATACATATAAAATAGTGCCAAGGAAAAAGAATATCAATGTAGCGGGAATGGTTAAAACGGCATTGGTCCAAACGCTTTTCCGGGCCTGTTTTTCTGTTTCAGTAGTCATATAGCGCTGAACCATCGTTTGGTCAGTTCCGTAAGTTGTTAAATTTGTAAAGAATGTGGCAATCAAAACGGTCCACAGTGTAGATTGTTTCAAATCGAAATCCAAACTTCCCAAGTTGAATTTGTGATTAGCCGCAGCTTCACTAATAATGCCGGAAAAATCATCCGGAATGTTGAACAGGCAATAACCACAACAAAGAATGGCTCCGCCTAATAACACGACAACCTGCAGTGCATCTGTCCATACAACAGCTTCAATTCCCCCCATCATTGTATAGATCAAACTTAGGATCCCCATCAAACCGATACAAAGAAAAATATCAAATCCTGTGACAACATTTAACGCTATAGCCGGCAGAAAAAGAACAATTCCCATCCGACCGATCTGAAATAAAATGAAAGCGATGCTACAAAGCACTCGAATCAATGGACTAAATCGTTGTTCCAAATATTCATAAGCAGTTGTAACATTTAACCGACGATAAAAGGGAATAAACAAAAACAAAATCAATGGGACAACCATTAAAATACCTGCATTGACAAGCATATAACTCCAATCGGAAGTGTAAGCTTTGGCAGGGATCGACATAAATGTGATTGCGCTGAGGCTTGTTCCAAAAATACTTAATCCTACTGCCCACCAAGGCAAACGTCCTCCTCCCTTAAAATAGTCATCCGTATTCTTTTGTTTTCTTGAGAAATAATAACCGATCCATGCCAAAGATACGAAGTATAGTATGATGACAACCGTATTAAACAACCCAAGACCTTTTTCAAATGGGATAACTTCTCCTCTGAGAATATGTGGTGTCCGTACTCCTGGCTTTATTTCGCCGCTACAGATGTAAAATACATTTCCTTTTCTTGCGAAAGAGGTGGTTACGGCTATCGGATAAGGTATTGTTTCTTTTTCAATGAGTGTTTGCGTAATTGTGTGATAAAGGCGAATGGTGTTGTCAAATCCGGGATGTTTGTCGGAACCGGGAATGAGTTGAGCGACACCTCCCAAAAATAAAATGTGATTACTTCCGAATGCCAAAGCGGAACCTGCCATAACTGGAAATCGCCCTTCAAGTTTTGTCCATGTCTGTAGACGAGGGTTATACACGTAACCATCTGTAAGGACTTTTACATATCTGCTACGGGTGTCGTAATCGCGTCCGCTGAAAAGGTAAAAGCATAGATCGAACCCATCGCTTTGAGTTACACTTACTGCATATCCACGAGGCTCTCCTGGCCATGCGGGTAATTGTTGCCAGCCTTTTTGTCGGTTGGCAAGATCTAATACAAAGAAATTATGGGTTGCTTTTTCTTCTTTCATACTTTGTTGTCCGCCTGCGATGTACAATTTATGTCCCAATAAAGAGGCTGTAGCGTTTGCTAAAGGAATAGGCAAGGACGGCCAATCTTTATCAATGGAAATTTTTCCGTTAGACATCTGAATCAAAAATACATCGGAATAACATTGAGTAGAATCGCAACCACCAATGCATAAAATGCCATCTGGTAATTCAACCGAGCATCCATAGGCTAATGGATGTGGAAGAGAATTGGGTAAAATGTGCCACTTTGCGTTAGTTTCTGTGCTCTTGATATAATAGATGGTGCTGTGCCACTTTTTTTGCCCGCCTTCCCATGGCATTCCTTTTGGGAAATTGGCTCCTCCGGCTACAAACAAATAATCTCCTATGAAACCGGAAAAAGCTCCGGCAACTCCTATATTGGGTTGTCCGTCCCAATCAGGCAATGTAAGAGAGTTGTTCCAGTCAATACGTTCTAATTTCGTATTTTTAGGCATATCTCTATTTGTCATGCTTACTCCCTGTAAAAAAGTTGAATATGTAAGTAGTAAGCAGATAATGAATATCTTAGTGGCATTAGGCATATTTGTGGAATTTATATGTTATTTTCTACTATCCAAAAAACGTCTATACACTTCGAAGTGTTGTTCTATTGCTTTCCGAAAACCGGCTTCATCCCCTTTTTTTAAGAGATTGAGAAGGTCGGTGTGTGTTACAATTTCACCTTTTTTCTTCATTTCGATGTTAATAGGTTCCAACAAACCTTTGAATTTACTTTTTACGAAATCCATAATAGGGTGAATAATTCCCTGAAATTCCGAAATGGTTTTATTACCAGTGATTTCATATAATTTGGCATGAAATGTGTATTCACTAACAGGTGCATATTCATTATTTCCGACAACAGTCCCTATTTTTACAATTTCTTCCAGTTCGGTGATGTCTTCAGGCGTAATGTTTCTGAAGATATCGCTACATATACCGATTTCTAATGCTATTCTGAATCCTAGGATGTCGAAAATAGAATCGTCACTCAATATTCTTGGATCAATAACTCGTTTCATACCACCAAGAATCGTTGGTTCTGTTAAAATCATTCCACGCCGAGTCCGGGTTTCAATCATTCCCATCATTTTTAAGCGGCTTAATGCTTCACGGAGGACACTGCGAGCTACTCCAAGTGCAGAAGCTAACTCTAATTCATTCGGAATGGAGTCGCCTGCATGTAAATTTTTCTCCTTAATGTAATTGAGGAACTTATCTTCAACTTGGTCTACTAATGTGACGGTTTGTGTATGTATTTTCAAAGTGTCCATAGGATAGATAATTGTGATTAATCTTATTTGTCAGACAAAATAATGCAAAAATATTTTCATTCGCAATATAGAATTTGATATTTTAAATAATTTAACTATTCGCGATTTTAAACAGGATAAAAAATATTATTTACGATGGAAACGTTGTGTGGAATCTTGCCTGTTACTTACCGAATCTTTCCGCAGCAGCAACGTGTCTTGACCGGCCAGTTCGGGATATTGGCGGGCATATTGCTTCTTTTTCTTGATGATGTCGGGAGTAGGAAGGTTGTTATAGTTTTTCCACGTGCCGTCGCGTTTGGCATTTCGTTTGTGAATCCATGCTTTGCGGCTGGTCAGTTCGCCTGCGTCAAAAGAGACCAATCCTCCACTCGAGGCGCGGTAGAAAGGACTTCGTTTCCACGCATCCAGCATATTTTGGTAAACAGTCGTTTTCGGAAGCGGCGGGGGACCATAAAGCCAAAACACGCCCGGAGGCAGGTCTTTGAGCGCAACCTTGCGGCGCGTCGTAGAATCCGATCGGATGTATTCCGAGAAATCTTTGAGGATGGGCAGTGTTTGATTGGGAGCCAACTGCATTTCCGAGGCAGGTTCGTGGGGATTGTTGATCAGCGTCCCCGATTGAATCGCCCGCATCGTTTCGGGATTTAGCCGTAACGTGTCTTTCCCCGACAGAATGTTCTGAAGCCAAACAGAATCTTCTTTTGTCCACGCCTGCGCAGCCAAGTAATCGGCACTTCTCAGGCAAAGCAAGATGAGTATATACAATCGTATCTGCATGACTTCTTTCTGTCTGAAATCAAGGCAAAAATAGAATAACCGGAGGAATTACCTCCATCTGTTAGCTTAATTTAGGGAAGAGAAAACATTGGTTAAAACAAAATACCCGGCGGGAAGCGGCATGTTCCCTCCGGGTAAAGACAATTGAATATCCGATTTTTCTATGAATGATGGGATTGGCGGAACAACGACTCGGCGACAAGCAGGTCAAGCGGCGTGGTCAGTTTGATATTTTCACGATTGCCGCTTACGAGCTTCACCGGATGCCCGGAAGCCTCGACGACAGAGGCGTCGTCTGTAAAAAGAGGGGAATAAGGCTGCGCATAGGCTTGCAGTAGCAAATCACCTTGAAAGACTTGCGGCGTCTGTACCGCTACATACCGAGTGCGGTCGACAGGTTGCGACGATTCTCCTTCACAAAGGCGTAGGGAATCAACCATGGGAACGACCGGAATGGCCGCTCCGTGTCTTTCCGCTTCTGAGAAGCAGGCCGTAATCACTTCCGCCGAAACGAATGGGCGAACGCCGTCGTGCACGGCAACCAACGCCTCTCCTCGACTTTCCTCCAGTTCAGACCGAATGTGTTCCAGCCCGTTGCGCACCGAATGAAAGCGCGTTTCGCCTCCGCTTACTACTCGATGAGGCGCCC
>CALUTX010000010.1 GCA_944323815.1 uncultured Parabacteroides sp.
CACCTTCCGGGGGGGCCTGCGTAATCACCCGTTCCCCCTTCCGGGCCAAAGCCAGCTCCAACAATCCGGTCGCAAACGTCTTCCCGATGTTAGTATCAATACCTGTGATAAAAATCACCTTTCCTTTCTCATTCATTGTTGTCTATTTTTTAATTGCTACAAAGTACACCGGGCGATACGTCAGCGTCACGCAGCCGTCCGGCGTACTGAACTGTTCGATATATTGCTTTCTGAATTGTTCCAAACGACCTTTCGTCCATAGATGATTGCCCGTAGCCGTCACGCCGGTGGCTTTCAGGTGATGCAAGACCTCGACGGGAGAAGCAAAGGCAAGGCGTATCGTTTCCTCCTCACACCGTTTCACCTCAAAATCAGAAGAAAGCCAAGCTCCTAATTCCGCCGCAGTCGGATAATCCAATCCCCGTCCGGTCAAAGCACGTATCTCAAACAGATTATCCGGCAGGAAGGTATTGAAAAGCAGACAGCCGCCCGGCTGCAACAACTCCGCCAGCCTGTGGAAAAAACCGCGCAAATCCTGCATCCACTGGAACGCCGAAGCCGACACCACCAGGTCAAATCGTCCCGGAAACGCCACCCGCTCCGCATCCCCCGCAAGAAAACAGACCGGAGCTTCCGGGAACAACCGCTCGATGGCGGGACGACAGCTTTCACACAAATCATTCGCCACATACGCCGCCTTCGCGCAGCGCGGACGCACGAGCCGCGTCAGGCTGCCCGTCCCACACCCGATTTCCAACACGCGCCGACAACCGGCCGCCAACTCGTCCGTCAGGAACGACGCCAACCGCTCACAAATCCGGTGCTGCGCGTGCGCCTCCCGGTCGTAGGTGGAGAGTGCCCGCGTAAAACAGGCGCGTACCCGTTCCGGCTCTACTATTCCCACACTTCGCTCCATCGATTCCACAGATAAAAAGGATAATGAGGGGCTTCCATCTCCCGAATCGGGCACTTCCCCTGCCAGCACATCCGCATGTTGGCTGGCGGGAAGATACGGTCATCCCGGCTGATGAGGACTTCCGTCCACAGCGGCGGGCAGGTGCAGTCCGTCGTTGCCATATCCGCAAGGCTTTGCAGCTCGTCGCATACCTCGTCGAGCGGACGGAACGGCACCCGATTATAGGCCTCAAGCACCTCCCGGCTACCGCACATCCGGCGGTTGAACCGCTTCATCCCCTCTTCACTTAGATTTTCAAGCGTTCCCAAAAAGATTTTTGGGGGAATGCCCAACGTATCGTGCATCGGAAAAAGCGTCCCGTTGATGGCCACTGCCCGCACGATGGGCAGTCCGCGTTCCGCCAGCGCCAACGTCGCCACAAATACCCCCAGCGACCAAGCGACCACCGTCACCTCCTTGTAGGCCGACAACTCTTCGTCCATCCGGAAGCCGCCCCGATAGTCATACGCGACCCAATAATCCATATCCGCATCCGGTTCCAACCGTGCGAACAGCTCCGGCGAGGCACCCCAACCGTTGAAGAAAAGCAACAGTTTGTCGTTTCCCTCATCCTTATATTTCAAAATCTTCATATCACAGTAATTACTTTGGATAACTCCCGAATCTCTCCTTCCGTCATATTCGCCGTCAAGGAGAAACGGATGCGTGCCGTCCCCTGCGGCACTGTCGGCTGACGGATGGGCAGGCAGTAGAACCCATGGTTCTGCAAATGTTCAGCCACCCGGATACAAGCCTCATTCTCGCCCACGATAAAGGGGATGATATGGCTCGCCGAAATCTCACCGCCTCGCCCCTGCAAGGCGGAAGCCAACAGGCGGCTAATCCGCTTCAAGTGTTCGCGCTCGCTGCCAAGTTCCGGTAGCCGCTCGAAAACAAAGTGCGTCCAAGCCACCTGCATGGGCGGGAGCATCGTGCTGAATATCAGCGGACGCATCCGATTCACCAGATACTCCCGGATAATGGAACTGCAAACCACATACGACCCCATCGAAGCCAACGCCTTGCCGAAGGTTCCGACCAGCAGGTCGATGTCACCCATGCAGCCCATCTCTTCCGCCATACCCAGTCCGGTCGCGCCCCGCACGCCGACCGCGTGCGCCTCATCTACATAGAGCACAACATTAGGGAACTGCCTTTTCAAAGCAACCAACCGACGCAGGTCTGCCACGTCGCCATCCATACTGAAGATGCTTTCCGTCACGACAAACACCTGCTCATAATCCGCCGCATATTGGCGGAGCAACGCCTCCAGCTGCTGCATATCGTTGTGCCGATACCGCTTGAAATTCGCCCCGCTGAGCCGGATGCCGTCGATAAGGCTTGCATGCACCAGCTTGTCCGCCAAAATCAAATCGTGCTGCTTATCCGCCAACGCAGGCAAGATACCCGTATTCGCATGGTAGCCGCTGTTGAAAAGCAGTGCCGCTTCGCGCCCGTAACGCACAGCCAACAACGCTTCCAACTCGTCGCACACCTCGAAATTCCCCGTCAGCAGCCGCGACGAGGAGGACGAAAAGGAATATTTCCGCGACTGCCACTCGTCGATAAATGCCTCCTGCCAGTCCGCACGCGAAGCCAGCCCCAAGTAATCGTTCGACGAAAGGTTCAGCATCCGTTTTCCGTCGCGTCCGACCCAGTGTCCGCGATGTTCAATTTTAGGTAAAGAGCGGAGATTCCCCTCTTCCTTTAATTTTTCCAACTGTTTCTTGTATCGTTCCATACCCTGCAAAAAATTTTTTTTCGCCTTCCGCCGGCACTGAAGTGCCGGAAAAATTTTTAAAACCGGTTTCCACCTCCTGTCAAGTCCCAGAAAAATTTTTTCTTCAAGGTTCACCCCGTCGCAAGCCCCAAGAAAATAATTTTCTTTTACATTTCGACCGGTCAAAACCGCCGGAAAATAATTTTCTTTCACATTTACCCTGCGCGAAGCCCTTAGAAAAAATTATTCCGAAAGAATCTTCAGCAATTTGCTTGTCAGAAAAGACAATTCTTCCGGCTTGATGATGAACGGAGGCATCAGATAAACCAGCCGCCCGAAGGGACGCACCCAAATACCCTCCTCGACAAAACGCTGCTGGAGGCGCGCCATATCGACAGGCTCCTTCATCTCGACCACGCCGATGGCACCCAAAACGCGCACCTCGCGCACGCTCTCCAGTCCGGCAGCCGGCGCCAGCTCGCGCTCCAACTGCGCCTCGATGCGGCGAACCCTCGCCTGCCAGTCGCTTTCCAACAAAAGCGTGACGGAGGCTGACGCGATGGCGCATGCCAGCGGGTTCCCCATAAATGTGGGTCCGTGCATGAAGCAACCCGCCTCGCCGCCGCATATCGTGGAGGCAACGGGGGCAGAAGTAGCCGTCGCAGAGAGCGTCAGGTAGCCGCCGGTCAGAGCTTTCCCGATGCACATAATGTCCGGCTCGACGCCTGCCCATTCCCACGCGAAGAGTTTGCCCGTGCGCCCGAATCCCGTCGCGATTTCGTCGAAAATCAGCAATACGCCGTAACGGTCGCACAGCTCGCGAGCCCGCGTCAGATAGTGCGGCGAGTAGAAATACATGCCGCCCGCCCCTTGCACGATGGGTTCCAAGATAAGCGCGGCGATGTGGCTTCCCTCCTGCTCCAACAAATCGCGGAGCGGCTCGATGGCCGACTCGTCCCACGCCTCCCGGAAGTGGACCGGCGGCTGGGGCAGGAAGTATTGCGCGGGCAGGCTGCCGGCAAAAAGGCCGTGCATACCGGTCACGGGGTCGCAAACGGACATCGCGTGCCACGTGTCGCCATGATACCCGCTGCGAATCGTGGCGAAGGCATGCTTCGCAGGCTTCCCGCACGCCTGCCAATACTGAATCGCCATCTTCATTGCCACCTCGACGGCCACCGAGCCGCTATCGGCAAAGAAGATGTGCTCCATCGAAGGGGGCAAAATCGGGAGCAGCTTGGCGGCCAACTCTACCGCCGGTTCGTGTGTCAAGCCGCCAAACATCACGTGACTCATCTTCCGAAGCTGTTGTTCGGCTGCTGCGTTCAGGACGGGGTGGTTGTAGCCATGCACGGCTGCCCACCACGACGACATGCCGTCTATCAGTCGGCGTCCGTCCTTCAGGTAAATCGTCACCCCTTCCGCCCGTTCGACGGGAAAAACAGGAAGCGGGTTGATAGTGGAAGTGTAAGGGTGCCACACGTGGGCACGGTCAAAGCGAAGTAATTCATCTGTCGTCATCTGTTCATTCCTCCCAATCTGTATTTTCGTCCAACGAATAACCGGCCGACATGAACAACTCGCGGTCGGCAGCGGCTTTACTGCCTGTCGTCGTCAGCATATCGCCGGTGATAGCGGCATTGATACCCACATGCAAGCATTTGCGCAACAAGGTTCCGGGTAATTGAGCACGCCCGCCGGCAAAACGCAAATAGGCGCGCGGGTTGATGAAGCGGAAAAGGGCAATGGTCGTCAGGATTTCCTCTTCCGTAAGCGGAGGCACATCTTGCAATGGCGTGCCGGGAATGGGTTGCAAAAGGTTCAGCGGGATGGAAAGAATCTGTTCCCGCTGCAAAAGACAGGCCATTTCGATACGCTGAGCCATCGTCTCCCCCATCCCGATGATGCCGCCCGAGCAGACGCGCATCCCGGCAGCCCGTGCCGCACGAAGCGTTTCCAATTTCTGCTCCGTCGTGTGGGTCGAACAGAGCGTAGGGAAATAAGAGGGTGCGGTTTCCACATTGCAATGATAACACTCGATACCGCTTTCCCGCAACGTGCGCATCTGCTCCGGCTTCAACAAACCGAGCGAAGCGCAACAATGAATCGCCGGAACTTCCTGCTTAATGCGGTGGGCAATCACTGCAATCCGCTCCACTTCTCCGTCGGTCAAACGTTTCCCGCTAGTGACCAGCGAGAAGCGGCGAATTCCCTGCGCATGGTTTTGCCGGGCTTGACGCACACACTCTTCGGCGGGCAACAACGGATAAAGGTTTACTTTGGTCGCATAATGCGCCGACTGGGCGCACCATTTGCAATCTTCCCCGCAATTACCACTTTTGGCATTGATAATCGAGCAGGTGTCGAAACGATTCCCCAAGAAACGACGGGTTATCGCATGTGCCGCCTCGTACAAAGCCTCTTTATCGGAAATCGTTGCCAAGCGTGCTGCCTGCTCCTGGCCAATCAAACCGCCGGACAGCACATGTTGTTTAAGTTCTTCTATCATACAAGTCGAATTTATATAAAAAAGAAGCACGAAAGGCTTCAGTGCCATAGACTGAATACCTTTCGTGCTTCCTGCAAAATAAATACTTATTCAGATGCGAAGCCGCAGCCTTTTCACCCGAAGGGTTCAGGCACACTTGGGGGTCACAATGGAATAGCAAACTGTCTATTTCCAGCTTTTCCTCTCCTCCGGAATCCACCTCTCCCCGACCTTCGTTCCATGCAGTCCATTCCCGCAAAAAGGCAAAAGTATGAACAGAAGTGTTTTTTACCTGAAGCCGTTCACTGACCGAAGCAGCCAAATGCCCAATCGTAACCGCGCGTTGCACACTGACAAAAGCAGCATACCGTTTCCGGCTCCATCTGCGGAACCGAAGCGGGTTTTGCCGGTATGCCAACTGCGTCTTCACCTTCAATACAGCGTTGTTTAAGCCACTTTCTCCAACTTCTTCATTACTGAGAAAATAAAGATAGCGGACAACAGGCACAAACCAACCAGTACGCCCCATACAACATACAACGGAAGATCGCCCCAAATCCATGCCGCAACCGCCGTCAGATAGTTACCGATGGCCGTAGCGACAAACCAGCCGCCCATCATCATTCCCTTATACTTCGGAGGCGCCACCTTAGAAACAAACGAGATACCCATCGGGGAAAGCAATAATTCACCAAACGTCAAGACCAGATAGGTCGAAATCAACCAATTGGGCGAAACGAATGATGCCGTACTTGCACTGATAGCTTCGGCCTGTTCAACTGGCGTAGGCAAGCCAAACGAACCGGCCATCATCACGATATAACCTAAAGCAGCCACAAGCATACCCAAACCAATCTTACGGGGGGCAGACGGCTCCTTACCTTTCTTCGCAAGCGACCCGAAAATGGCCATCGAAACCGGAGTCAAAGCGACTACAAAGAATGGATTAAATTGTTGGAATATAGGAGCACCAAAGGAAACTTCTCCACCCGTCGATGTGTACTGATAACCTAAAAAGGCAAAAGCTGCGATGAACACCAACCCGGAGATCAGTTTCGCCCGTCCTGTCTTGGATTGGAAGAGCGAGAACAGGGCATAGACGATGAAAATAACGGCAACCAGATTCCATACATTGAACATCATGCCGCCCCAGCCTGTCGCCTCTTTCGCCGTAAACTCATCGGCAAAGTAGGTAAGCGTCAATCCGTTCTGATGGAATGCCATCCAGAAGAAAATCACAACGGCAAACACGAGGCAAAGCGCGATGATGCGGTCTTTCGTTTCACGCGGCGAAAGCTCCTCCACCGGAGCAGCTTTCACGTCACCCTTTGCCGGTTTGCTACTTCCTTCTACATGCTTGAACGTCCGACGGCAACCGTAATAAATCGCCATCGAAATAATCAGGGAGACACATGCCACCGCAAAAGCAAAATGGTAAGAATCGTTCACGCTGACGCCCCATTCGGTTTGCGCATACTTCATCATCTCTTCTGCAGCCGTCGGTGCAAACAAAGCACCAATATTGATTGCCATATAGAAAATACTGAACGCAGAATCGCGCTTGGAAGCATATTCCGGCGTATCATACAGATTGCCGACCATCACCTGCAAATTTCCTTTGAAAAGTCCCGTTCCTGCACTAATAACCAGCAGTGCCGCGAACATGCAAACCAACGCCAACGTTCCGCCCCCGAGCGGCAATGCCAACAACACGTAACCGGCAAACATGGCAATAATGCCAATCGTCACCATTTTCCCATATCCAAACTTATCGGCCAAAATACCTCCGATAAAAGGCAGAAAATAAACCAATGCCAAAAATGTCGAGTAAATCGTCCCTGCCATACCGGGCGACAGACCAAAATTAGCTTTCAAGAAAAGTACAAAAATCGCGAGCATCGTGTAATATCCGAACCGCTCGCCAGTGTTCGCCAGAGCCAGCGCGTATAACCCTTTCGGTTGTCCTTCAAACATAGATTGTAATTGTTTAGATGATTAGATATTTGATTATTGTATGATTTGCTTGATTGCACCCGTTTCCGGATAAAAGTAAACCTTCACCGGAGCCTTCTTGTCTTCGAACATCACCGGCGCCAGTCCTTCCCGCGTACCGAATTGTGTAATTTGAGCTTCGCCTTTATAAAGATTCTTTTTATTCAGACTAATCTCGATAAGTGCCTTTCCCGGGACATTATAAATGATTCCTTTCAATGATTTCTCTTTCTTCTCTGCCTCTTTCGGTTCCAAAGCCGGCGCGCGGTCGATAGCCGTCAGATTCATATATACAGGAGCTCCGCCTAAATCATCCGCATCCACAATTCCCAACTGAGGAGAAAAACGGAAAAGCACCTCTTTCTCCAAATTATCAAACGGGACAATTGTCACGTCATACGTTTCCGTTTCTTTGGTGCGTATTCCCGTAAACAGATTGGTCAACGCCTGTTCCTGCTCTTCCAATTGCTGAATAACTAGCTTCATCGACTCGCCATCGGGCGGCAAATTATCCGCATCTCCCGTCAGAATATTCAGCCGGCTCTCCCGAATCCGATAAATCTGTTTGGCCGCCACTTCCGCTTGCCGAGCCGTAGAACCGGCAATCAATAGTTCTTCAGAAAAAACAGAAACATCCGCCACATGGGCCGGCGCCTGTTTTTTTCTTTCCGAAGCCTCTTCCTCAGAAACTTGCGGCGCCTCATATTCCGCATTGATGGAACACAGCAACCCGTCTTCCGTCAGATAAGCATAAGGAGCCACCGTTCCTGCTTTAAATTCGACAATATAGGTGTTATCCGGGTCAGGTACACCTTTATTAATTAAACTGACCTTACCCAATTCATAATACACCTTATCAGCGGTTATCACGTCTTTTACTCCCAAATACTTCTCCGCATATTTATAATAAGGTCCAACCTTACAGGTTACTTTCGTCACTTCTGCCTCCACGACGAGCGATGTTTTCGGGAGCGAATAAGAGATACCGAAATTATTGGCTTTAACGGCATTCTTTTTGACGACTTTCGTCTGTGCCATAACGGGCAAACAGAGGAACAGCCCCATCACAAGAAACCAATTCTTCATATACTTTATTTATATCAAATTTAATCTCATTCAAATGATTGCACAAAACTATGAAACATTTTATTAAAAACCAACCGTTTTAACCGAATCAGCAGATTTGTTTGAATGCCATCCCCAACATATCCACCATATCACCGGCCAACATACTGATTTCCGTATGATTTTTCGCTGCCAAGTCACCCGCCAGTCCATGCAAGTACACACCGGCGACCGCTGCCGTCTCCGGCTCCAACCCTTGCGCCAGTAACCCTAACAGCACGCCCGTCAGCACATCCCCGCTTCCCGCTGTTGCCATTCCGGGATTACCCGTACTATTGAAATAGACTTTGCCTTTATTCGTACAAACCGCCGTATAAGCCCCCTTCAAAACAAGACAAACCTGGTTCTCTTGCGCAAAAGCCTGTGCCTTCATCAGCCGTTCGTATGCACAACTGCTTTCGCCGGCCAAACGATCGAACTCCTTCGGATGGGGCGTCAGGATGCTACGGGGAGGAATGCGCTTGAGAAGATCCTTGCGTTCGGCAATCAAATTTAGCGCGTCAGCATCTATTACCAGCGGTTTCTCTGTCACCTGAAGCAAATGCCCGAGCGCTTTGGAGGTATCCAAATGCTTACCCAATCCCGGCCCAATTCCAATCGCGCTATATCCTTGTATATCGGATATATAAGAAAAATGTTCCTGACCGGGGTCTATATCCACCATGGCTTCCGGGAAAGCCGTCTGCAAGACACGCTCTTCCCGCTGCGGGACATGCACCGTCAGCAACCCTGCCCCGCTCCGGAGGCACGCACGGGCCGCCAATAACGCAGCGCCCATCTTTCCCCGGCTACCGGCAATCAGCAACGCATGTCCGAACATCCCTTTATGCGCAAAACGGGGACGGGGCAGGAACACCTCCTCCAAGTCCTTCTCCCCAATCAACGCAAACGGTGTAAACGTCCCTTCTATCGCATCCGGATGTAACAGAATATCCAACACCTTCCACTTGCCGACATACTCGGCGTTTTCCGCCAGCAGAAAAGCCAACTTCGGGAAACCGAACGAGAAAGTCCAGTCTGCCCGCACAATCGCAACCGGGTCATTCTGCCGGTTGTCTTCGCCAAACAACCCCGACGGAATATCGACCGAAACGACCGTCGCTTCCGATTGGTTGATATATTGCACCAACGCGGCAAACCCACCGGACAAAGGACGATTCAACCCGGAACCGAACAAGCCGTCAATCAAAACGACCTGTTCATCCAAATCCGGCACGCTGAAATCACCCGCCGACACCTCCACAAAGTTTTTTCCGCCCGTCAATTGAAGCAGCCGTTCCCGGTTTTGCTCACAATCCGGAGAAAGCCGCGAGGTAGGATTGAACAGATAACTCTCCACCCGATAACCGGCCTCCACCAGCTGCCGGGCGATGGCCAGCGCGTCCGCCCCGTTGTTTCCCTGCCCGGCAAACACGACGACGCGCATCTGTTTATTAAAATGCCTACAAAACTCTCCCGTAAAAGCAGTCGCCGCACGCTCCACCAAATCAATGGAATCTATCGGCTCGTATTCAATCGTATAACGGTCTAATTCCCGTACCTTGTCTGTCGAAAATATCTTAATCATTTATTTATCTTTTTTCTCTTAACATAACGAGTCACAAACTTAGACAAAAATCCCCAGAAATTTTCCTCGGCAAGAAACAAAAGTTTCCTCGGCGGGGAACAAAAGTTTCTTGCCGGGGGAATTTTATTTCCTGCCGAAGAAAATTAGTTACTTTTTCCTTGCATTTCTGCAAAAAGTATTATTTTTGCAGCGAAATAAAAACAAAAAGACAGCATGACGCGATTTAGCTTTACATATTACTTTTATTACTTTTACTTTAGCAAGGTGAAGGCAGGAGTTTGTATGTAAAGCATTGACGATTGAATAAGATGGATCAATAAACTGAATATAAAGTCCTGCCGGTTGCGGTGGGACTTTTTTTTGATACATACACGAACAAGAAAATTAAAAAGAAAACAAAATATGAACAAGAAAGTCGCCATTCAAGGCATCGCGGGGTCCTATCACGATATTGCGGCCCGAAACTATTTCGAAGGAGAAGAGATTGACATCATCCCGTGCAATACCTTCAAGGAGGTAATCGCCACCATCAAAAAAGACCCGTCGGTCTTGGGGATGATGGCCATCGAGAACACCATTGCCGGCAGTTTGCTGCAAAATCATGAGTTGATTCGCGAAAGCGGTTTCCAGATTATCGGAGAATACAAACTGCGCATCTCCCACTCACTGGTCGCCCTGCCGGGAACCAGCATCCACGACGTGAAGGAAATCAACTCCCACCCGATTGCCCTGATGCAGTGCGCCGAGTTCCTCGACACCATCCCCTACGCCAAAGTGGTCAAAAAGGAAGACACGGCGCAGAGCGCACAATGGATTGCCGAAAACCAGCTGAAGGGACACGCCGCCATCTGCGGTAAGCTCGCCGCCCAAATCTACCACATGGAGATATTGGCCGAAGGTATCGAGACAAACAAACGGAACTTCACTCGCTTCCTTGCCATCGCCGACCGCTGGATTGCCGACGAGATGGTACGCAATGAAGATAAAAACAAGGCATCGCTCGTCTTCGCCCTGCCTCACACGGCGGGAAGCCTCTCCAAAGTGCTCTCCGTCCTCTCGTTTTACGACATGAATCTGACCAAGATACAGTCCTTGCCGATTATCGGGCGCGAATGGGAATATCTGTTCTACATCAACTTGACCTTTACGGATTACCTGCGCTACCGGCAGGCATTGGACGCAATCAGACCATTGACAAAGGATTTAAAAATATTAGGCGAATATGCAGAAGGAAAACAAAGTGTGTGACATCACACCCGCAAACCGCGTGAACAGCGTGCAGGAATACTACTTCTCCCGCAAACTGAAAGAGGTAGCCGAGATGAATGCGGCAGGCAAGCATGTAATCAATCTGGGCGTAGGCAGCCCTGACCTTCCCCCCTCGGAAGAGACTATCGAAACGCTTTGCCAACATGCCCGCCATCCGGAGGAGCATGGTTACCAACCTTATGTCGGCATCCCAGAACTGCGAAAAGGATTTGCCGATTGGTACAAAAAATGGTACAATGTGGAGCTTGACCCGAAGACGGAGATACAGCCTTTAATCGGTTCCAAAGAGGGAATCCTTCATATCTCATTAGCATTTCTGAATCCGGGCGACGGCGTATTGGTGCCCAATCCGGGATATCCGACATACAGCTCCGTCAGCCATCTGGTGGAAGCCCGCCTGATTCCGTATGACCTGAAGGAAGAATTGGGTTGGCAACCGGACTTCGACGCACTGGAGCAAATGGATCTTTCCGGCGTCAAACTGATGTGGACCAACTACCCGAATATGCCGACAGGCGCCAATGCCAGCATGGAATTATATGAGAAACTGGTGGCATTCGGGAAGAAGCATCATATTATTATCTGTAACGACAACCCGTATAGCTTCATCCTAAACGAACATCCGCTGAGCATCCTCTCCGTGCCGGGCGCGAAGGAGATCTGTATCGAGATGAACTCGATGAGCAAGGCGCACAACATGCCGGGGTGGCGCATGGCGATGCTTGCGTCGAATGCGCAGTTCGTGCAATGGGTCTTGAAGGTAAAGAGCAACATCGACTCCGGGCAGTTCAAGCCCATGCAATATGCCGCCGTCGAGGCGTTGTCCGCACCGAAGGAGTGGTACGACAATATGAACCGTGTCTACCGGAGTCGCCGCGACTTGGCCGGGCAAATCATGCACGCCTTGGGATGTACCTACGACGAACGGCAGGTTGGCATGTTCCTTTGGGGCAAGATACCCGACAGCGCAACGGGCAGCGAAGCCATTGCCGACAAAGTGTTGTATGAAGCCAATGTTTTCCTGACACCCGGTTTCATTTTCGGCAGCAACGGCGAACGCTACATCCGCATCTCGCTCTGCTGCAAGAACGAGACTTTGCGGGAAGCACTTGAACGAATCAAAGTAATTGACAATTGACAATGGACAATTGTCAATTAAAAAGAAGATCGCATTAACAATATAAAAACAGACATTTTTATGGAAATGAAATTCGAAGCAATCAAGCTGCCGGGCGTAGACCCGCAGCGTCCTGTCGTCATCGCCGGCCCGTGTAGCGCCGAGACCGAAGAACAGGTGATGGAAACCGCCCGTAGTCTGGCCGACAGAGGCATTAAAATCTTCCGTGCCGGTATTTGGAAGCCGCGCACCAAACCCGGAGGTTTCGAGGGTATCGGCGCCAAAGGTTTGGCTTGGCTCAAACGGGTGAAACAGGAAACAGGCATGTACGTCACCACCGAAGTAGCAACCAAAGACCATGTCTTCGAAGCGCTGAAAGCCGGTGTCGACCTCCTTTGGATCGGAGCACGTACGACGGTCAACCCCTTCGCCGTACAGGAAATTGCCGATGCACTGAAAGGAGTAGACATTCCTGTCCTCATCAAGAACCCGGTCAACCCCGATTTGGAGCTGTGGATTGGTGCTTTCCAACGCCTTTATAGCGCCGGCATCCACCGATTGGCAGCCATCCATCGCGGTTTTAGCACGTATGACAAGAAGATGTACCGCAATCTCCCGCTTTGGCACATCCCCATCGAGTTGCGCCGCCGCTTCCCGGACCTGCCCATTTTCTGCGACCCGAGCCATATCGGCGGCAAACGCGAGCTGATTGCCCCGCTCTGTCAACAGGCCATGGACTTGAGCTTCGACGGACTGATTATCGAATCGCACTGCAACCCGGATGCTGCATGGAGCGACGCCGCCCAGCAGATTACGCCGGACGTGTTGGACTACGTGTTGAACCTCCTCGTCATCCGCGACTCCACGCAGACGACCGAGAACCTGACCGAATTGCGCCGCCAAATCGACAGCATCGACGAGCAGATGCTCGAACTCCTCGCCAAACGGATGCGCATCTCCCGCGAAATCGGTGTCTACAAGAAGGAGCACAACATGCCTATCCTGCAAGCACCGCGTTATAGCGAAATCTTGGAGAAACGTTCCAACATGGGCGAACAGATGGACCTCAACACAGAGTTTGTCAAGGAAATCCTCAAAGAGATACACGAAGAATCTGTCCGCCAGCAGATGATTATTATGAATGAATAATAATAATGAGCTAATGTGCCAATGAGTCAATATTAGCACATTAGCTCATGAAACAAAGCACATTAAGTAAATGAAGATATTGATATTAGGAGCCGGGAAAATGGGCTCTTTCTTTACAGACTTATTGAGTTTCGACCACGAGGTAGCCGTCTTGGAAAACGACCCGAAGCGGATGCGCTTCATCTACAACGCGCTCCGTATGCAGAAGCCCGAAGAGGTAGCGGAGTTCAAACCCGAACTGGTCATCAACTGTGTGACGCTCAGTTACACCATCGAGGCGTTCCAAAGCGTCATGCCCTATCTGCCTCCTTATTGCATCATCTCGGACATTGCCTCCGTCAAGACACACTTGAAGGAATTTTACGAGACATGCGGCTTCCCCTACGTATCTACGCACCCGATGTTCGGACCGACGTTTGCCAACTTGGGGCAACTGGAGAAGGAAAACACCATCATCATCTCCGAAGGCGACCATCTGGGCAAAATCTTCTTCAAAGACATCTACGCGAGCCTGCACCTGCACATCTGCGAATACACGTTCGAGGAACACGACAAGGTGGTCGCCTACTCGCTGGGGATCCCCTTCGCCTCCACGATGGTGTTTGCCGCCACGATGAAACATCAGGATGCGCCGGGAACAACTTTCAAGCGGCACATGAAGATTGCACGCGGCCTGCTTTCCGAAGACGATTACCTCCTGACGGAAATCCTCTTCAACCCCCGCACGCCGCACCAGATAACCCGCATCCAGGAAGAGCTCTCCCTCCTGCAGGAAATCATCAAAGAGAAGGATTCAGAGAAGATGAGGGGCTACCTGACCAAAATCAGGAAAAACATCGAATAATTGACAATTGACAATGGATAATTGACAATGGACAATTATTTCCACGCGTGTTTGACAGGATGACGTGTGTAGAGACGTGGCGTGCCGCGTCTCCCTTCACGCCTGTTGATTTGACGCGACACGCCACGTCTCTGCTAAATACTAATATGAGGGGGGGGTGTAATTTTCATTCTCATCCTACGTTTATCCATTTAACGGGCGTAAATGTAAGTACTCTCGGCGAAACAGCCAAGAGGTTGGGGTTATTTTTGTGACCCGATATAAAAAAACCTCACTATCCGTCACGAATAATGAGGCTTTCATCCTATATGAGCGGAAGACGGGACTCGAACCCGCGACCCTAACCTTGGCAAGGTTATGCTCTACCAACTGAGCTACTTCCGCCTTTCTCCACTTTTTCACCCTTAAACTCTGTACTCGAAGCGGGAGTATAAGATATAAAATCGCATAAAATCAAATTCAACTCAAAATAATAATTGTCAAATATTTACGTCATTAATAAAACTGTTAATAATTGCATAAAGTCGCACAGAGTTGCATTAAAGTCGCATTTTAGTCGCACAAAACTACTTTTATGCGACCGAAATTTGTATCTTTGTAGTGCGATTAAAAATAAAATTTATGGCAAAGATTAACGACATCAAATTATCGAAAACACGTGAAGACGGAAAATCAGAATTTATAGTACGCTTGTATGTGAACAAACAATTTTGTCCGCAATTTAGAAGCGGCATATTCATCGACCCTAAAAGATTCCTTCAAAAAGAAAGAGGAACGCGGACAAGATGTGCCAGCTATGAAATAGACATTCCAAGAAAAGGAAAGCACAACTTTTCAGAGGTTAAGGAACTGGAAACGGCAAGCATGAAGTTTGCTCTCTATCTGAAACAAATTATCAAGATTTGCGATGTCACAGCTGAAAAACACGAAAGCGAACTTACAACTGATTGGATAAGTACCGCAATGCGCCTTATCAATAAAGAAAATACCAACATCGAGGATATAAGTTATCAGCATATTGTATCATTGATTGAGAAAGAACGTCAAGAAATAGAAGCTGAAAGAATCAAAGCGAATAAACGCCCGTTCTTCGATTGGATGAATGATTTCCGGGATAATGCCAAGAAAAAGGTAAACGGAAAGCGCGAGGGGGATAAATCGGACGTATGGAAAAGGAATTTTGATGTACTTACTCGTGCGCTTCAAAGATATGAGATGTTTGTCCGGCTATCCGATAAGGAACGCAAAGGCTTCATGCTCGATATAGATACGATGGATAATGAAACGTTGGAAGACATAGAATCATACTTACGCAATGAGCATACCTTGCTTGAGGAATATCCAAAAATCTTTCAGCTGGTACCAGCCACGACCGACACCAAACGAAGAAGCCCGAAACCTCAACCAAGAGGAAACAATACAATATGTGCTCTATTCAACAAACTAAAAGCGTTCTTCAATTGGCTGAATGAAAAGAAAATCACAACTAATAATCCTTTTGTGGGTTATGAGGGTGTAGTGTCCGAGAAATACGGTACGCCCTATTATATCACGTTAGACGAACGTAATCAAATTGCGGATTTTGATTTGTCCGCGTATCCTCAACTTGCCATACAGAGAGATGTATTTATTTTTCAATGTTGCATTGGTTGCAGGGTCTCCGACCTTGTAAAACTGACAACAAGCAATGTTATAAATGGAGCGGTAGAATATATCCCGCACAAAACGAAAGGAGAAAGGCAAAACGTTGTACGTGTTCCGCTAAATAATCGGGCTGTTACTTTGATGAATAAATATAAGAATATAGATAGAAAGGGGCGATTATTCCCTTTCATAAGTACCCAAAAGTACAATGATGATATAAAAGAAATCTTCCGGTTGTGTGGTGTCACTCGATCTGTTACAGTAACGGACAGCATAACGGGGAAAGAAATACAACGTCCTATCAATGAAGTTGCATCTTCGCACATGGCACGTCGCACATTTGTAGGAAATCTGTACAAGCAAGTCAAAGACCCTAATCTTATCGCTTCCATGTCTGGACACGCGGAAGGGAGTAAGGCTTTCAACCGCTATAGAGAGATTGATGATGACCTAAAGAAAGAAGTCGTTTCTTTGATTAATTAAGTAAGGGGGGGGCCCCCCTTGTGTATCACTAATAAATAGAATGTTACCTCATATAAAAATTTTTTCTCCTATGAATATCCAAGATATTAAAAATATCCAGTCAATTTTGTCAGAGACATTGAATGTGTTTATTCGCTTAGGCTCTGCGGATATCGATAAAAAAAGCATTAAGGAGTTATACAACAAATTGGATAATATAGACTATTCAGTCTTCTCTAAAATGATTGAAGAGTCTCCGCTAAGTATTGTGCATGATTACAATAAAGCCTATTTTTATCTGAAATCCTATTTGGTAGATGACCCTACAGAATTATTACCCCCAGATTATGACTTTCGTTCAAGAGTTGAACGTATGGGTTTGAACGAAACCGCGATAAATGATATTATAGAACTATGGAAATTATTTGAAGGGGTTATTCTTTCAATAAAAGATCATTTATATGAAGTTCGTGAATTTATAGAAGAAACAGGACTAAATCAATGTGAACAATTGCCTCTGCACGAATTAACCGAACAGCTAATAACCGTGTCTGCTACGCAGGCTAAAAACATAGATAGTATAATTGAGAGGATGGACAAGTCAAATCAAATGTGTAGCAATTCTAAGGAGACATCTCAATCACAGGGATATGAAGAAGCAGATAATTCTAATAATACTCTACAAAAGAACTATGGGAAAGGCTTATTAAATCTGTTTCACGGCAATACTAATCTTATTGATGAGCTTAATGGAAAAACAGACAAGCAAATTGCCTATCTAATAAACAAGTGGTCAAAACAACTAAACAATCATAACAGACCATTAATAGAGAATCCTAAGAATAATTTAAGGTCAAAGTTCGCGAGAGAACTTAAAAATAACGGATTAATAAAGTGTTGCGTTGATGTGTTTTCACGCAAATTATCTTGAAACAGAATTTGCACTTACTTTTTTATTGTGTAACAAAAAAAACATACAAGCCAATACAACAAATTCATACAAGTCCATACACACTAACTGCACCGCATTTCACCACATCTTACTTTTGTCTCATCCAAAGGGAATGAAGCTGCATTCCCGCTTGATGGCGCGGTAAATCACCAACCGGCAGCAAGGCGAAGTGAAACCGCTAAATGCTCTAAAAAGAATTATGATATGAGCATACAAGAGATATTAAAAACGGGGGAGAATGTGCAATTGGTTATCAACGCTCTCGACCTTAAAGAAGCATTCCTGCAATGGAGTGAAGAGATGAGGCAACCAGTGTCGGAAGAAAAAGAGGAAACATATCTTTCCGCACGGGAAACAGCCAACAAGTTAGGTGTGGATGTCTCTACGTTGTGGCGTTGGGACAAGTCCGGCTATCTAAGGAAAATCAAGGTAGGGAATAAAATCCGCTATCGCGAGAGTGATGTACTTGAATTGATGGAGGGGTAAGTGATGAGTGTAAGTATCGGAGAAATGATGTCCGCCGCGTCTATGTTGTCGGAAGACATAGAATCCCCCATACAGCAGCTGGGGAAAGAAATAGACCTTATGCGGTCGGAGTTGTCATGGCACGAAAGCAAATATCCTAATACAGATACGTCCAAGCGTCGGGAAAGGATCCGGCGGTTAGAGTTGATTTATAAGACGCTGGAAAAATGCGAGCCTATTAACTTAATGCCTGTTATCCGTGACAAGCTCATGGAAGCCAGAAAGCAGGATTTCCGACCTGATTGCGCTTGCGTATGGATTCCACTCGTTCCCAATGTTCCGGATTTGCTACACGCACGACCGGCAATAATTGATATGATCGGATGGGAGATAAGGACAGCTTACGATTACAATTATGTAGGTCTTGCCAATGCAGGAGGGTTTATTACTTCAAATTTAGATGATTAGTTTATGAATACAATAGGTTTAAAAGTCGTTGCCGGTTTAGAAGGTATAAGCGTGGAAGATGAGGATATTCGGTTGCTCCAGCAAGCAGAGATTGATTTGAGCATTGATATTCCATCTCCGCCGCCGGTTTTATTTCAGGGCGACAAGGTGATGATTTCCAAAGGAGATTTTAGCGTGGTTGTTGGCGCAGCAAAATCGAGAAAAACGTTTTGCGTCAGTGCGATGGTTGGAGCTTATCTATGCGCTGATGAATATATGAATATGAGCAGTCCAGCCGATGCCGGGAATGTCCTATGGATAGATACGGAGCAAAGTATTTACCATGCCGCCAGAGTTGCAAGGCGTGTATGTCGGATTGCCGGGCTTCCCACGAACCAAAAGACAGAACGATTCCGAATGCTCTGTTTTAGGGAATACACACCCGATAAGCGGCGAGAACTGACCGATAAGGCGATAAGGTTATACCGACCTGCGTTGGTAGTTGTGGATGGTGCCGCAGATCTCATCTTGGATGTAAACGATAGTAGCGAGAGTGCTAAGCTTGCCACTATGTTTATGGACATAACCAAAGAGTTGGATAACCATATCATAACCGTTTTACACACGAATCCGGGCGGGGATAAGCCTCGAGGACATTTAGGCACAAACTTCCTGAACAAGGCTCAGGCGTTGTTTATTGTTCGGGCAGACGGTGATATATCCACCGTATCCGTGGATCGATGCCGGGATATTGCTGTGGATGATTTTGCGTTTACGATCAATAAGGAAGGATTGCTGGTGCTTACGTCTATGCCCAGCAAATCCGAGAAATTGGACAATCTGAAGGCGATATTTTCTAAATATACACAGCCTATAAGAAGAGCAGATTTAAAAGATGCCCTTATTTCAAGTGAGGGCATCAAAAAAGCAATGGCTTATAGACATATTCAGAATGCAATAGACATGGGTATATTGGTTGAGAACAATGTCGGAATGTTGTACTACAAAAAAGATGTTGAAAATGAAGACGAGAAACTACCTTTTTAAAGATCTTGTAAGTAGTCTACAGCACAGTCTACTTTTGTCCAATTTAGTCTACTTTTCGCAAGGTATGTATATCTGTCTACACACCCCCTTATATATAGGGGGTGTAGACAGTAGACAACCTAATATACTATACACAGTAGACAATACTCTCAACAAACAATGGGGCTCCCCCCCCTGTGATAGTCAATTATAGTGCGTAGTTACCCCATCTAAAAATTTTTTCCCACTAAAATTTAAAAGACATGATAGAAATTCCCACAATAGACAGAACAAATAAAACTCCGAAGCCACGCTACCAGAAGCCGGATTCGGTAAAACGACTGGAGATTGAATATTTCGAGCATAAATATCGTAACTCCACCATTCCTCAACAATGCCGGTTCAAACGGTCTTTCCGGGATGATACTGCCAACGGTCTGGCCGGATGTATTGAGGCGTGGGCTAAGATTCATGGCGCATTCTTTCAGCGGCAGAACTCACAAGGCCAATATGACAGCCGTTTGAAGAAGTGGCGCAAGTCCGGCACGACGAAAGGGATTGCCGATGTGCAAGTAACGTTCAAAGGTAAGACGTTCAACATGGAGATAAAGGTTGGCAAAGACCGGCAGAGCGAGGTGCAGAAAGAAGTCGAGCGAAAAATCAAGGCGGCCGGAGGGCACTATGCAGTTATTCGATGTTTTGATGATTTTCTTTGCGAGATTAATGGCTAACAATTTGACATTTAGATAATTATTTAGTAAATTGCAATAAAAATGATATGGAAAAGATTGACCTTATCCAGCAGCAGAATCCGAGATCGTTAAAGTACGATTCTCCGAATATTTCCCGAATGTTCAAATTGAAGATTGATGATCGAACAATGTTCTATTTCAGAACACCGGAAAAACGTAAGGCGTTCATCGAAAAGCGGTATGATCGAAAACTAAAAAAGTTCAATATAAATTCAGAGTATTAACAGTTTAAATTCAACAATATGGAAAATCTAACATTAGAGCAAATTAACAACATGGATGCAGAATCAATGCGCCAAGTATTACGTAATGCAGTTATAGAGCGTCAGCGTGCAGAGCAGGCAGAGGCGGAGCGCCAGAAAGCCGAAGCGGAAGCAAAAGCAAAAGAAGAAGAACGGATGGACAATTTCTTTGCTGGCAAGTTGAAAAACCAATCTCCACGATTCGGAGACCAATATTAATTCCCTAAATTTTATATATATGGAACAATTAGGAGATTTCATCATACAAGAACATCTAAAGGAAGGTGTTCTGGACAATATAGAGAAGCAAGAAGATGGAGTTAACAGAGCAATTAAAGCCCTTCAAGCAGAAGGATTGCCAACCGATATTGATACGCTCCGGAAGATTATCATTTCTGATGATGCTTTCGATAAGTGGGTCAGCAAGGCCGAGGCGTCTTATATAGGTAAGTTAGGATTTGTCCCAAAAGAGGAGCTTAAGCGGATTAAGGCTACATTCCGGGCAATGGCAGACCGTACAGCGGGCGACCGCAATACGATAGCCGTGTTCATCAATGGCAGTAAATATCCTATTATACAGGATGGTGATGGCACATTGCACTACGACCGGACGGAAGTAGATAAGGCATTGACGGAACAATTCACAAAGCGTTTCACAGATGAAGATAAAGAGTATTTCCAAGTCCTGCAAGAAGCTAAGGCGGGTCTTGTTAAGCTTTTCGACTGGGAACAAGAGCATCAATATGTGCCATTGACTTACTCGACCGGAAACGTTGGAAAGTTCCTGAGAGATGGGTTTACTAAGGATTGGTTTTGCCACTATTTAGGAATCAAGATCGGCAAAATGAATCCGAAAGCGATCAAGATTCTACAAGAGCAGAACGACGAAGATTAGTATTAACGTGGGGGTGTCTATTTTGCAGACACCCCTCTAAACAACAAATGACAATGGAAATCATTAGAGAGACATCGACAGAAGTAGTATTCATGGATTATTTCGAAGGTAATCCAGTTCACTTCGTCAAGAACAAATTGACTGAAGAGATAAGCATTAATGCAGATGATGCCATCCGAGCAATGGGCTATGACGGTACCTTTGAGGATTATCTCGGAACGGACGAAGGTTTGGATTTCATCTGCGAATGGAAGAGGAACAATCCGGATATGCCTTTCTGGGGTGGAGCAGTTAAACGGAAGACCATATAACAATATACTGTATATACTATATATTGTATATTTCATATCATATATCTATATAATATATTTACTATCAGTATATTATAGTATATAAGTAGATAA
>CALUTX010000011.1 GCA_944323815.1 uncultured Parabacteroides sp.
CTAAGGTGTCGCAACGGCGGGAGGTGTCTTTGGGCGTATATTGCATTTCCGAATAGCGGAAAATGCCTAAACGGGAAAACAGGGTTTGCGTTTTTTCCTGTTCCCGCTGGGAATATAAATCGCCGGGGCGGAATTTCAATCGTTGATAAAGTACGCTGGGGCGGACGCGTAATTTGCCTTCATAGAAAATAGTCAGGTCTTTATACCGAATGGAGTCGGTTGGCGGCTCGTTGTTATATCCGTTCAAGTGCACGGAGATATTTCCAATCCGCCAAGGGCGCAAAACGCTTCTCTGTAATCCCGGTTTCGTGGAAACGCGGAGTGAAACCTTTCCCGGATTCCGTAGCGTGTCTGCCTGATAAGTGATAAAGTCCGGACGGAAATAGTAATAACCGTTGTTGCGTAACAACGAGGCGAGGCGTTGCCGTTCGGCTTCGAGCTGCGTGACGTTGAAGTTATCGCCCTTGCGGATGAGCTGGTTACTGGTGTCCCGCTGCACCAACGTGTCGATCCGGTGGCGGAGGCGAATGTAGGCAATGCTGTCATACGTGTAGGCGTTGTTCATCGTAATCCGGTAGTTCAGTTTGGCCTTTTTCGGGTCTTTCGGGTCGGGTACCGTGTCGAAGGTGGCAGAGCCGCTGAAATAGCCATATTCGCGCAACAGGTTGTAAGCAATCTGCGTGCGGACTTCCGGATTGACAGTGCTGATGAATACCGGCTTGGCTGCGAGTTTCTTGAAAATCCACTTTCCAATCTTCCCTTTTTTATTGACAAAGGCGTTGTACATCCACAATCCGAACGGGAAAGGAAGGCGGATGGAAGAACTGCCTAATAAAGCGTTGTTGGGTGGGTAGGCGAGAGCCGCGTTGATTTCAGCCAACGCTTCTTCGCCCTCTTTGCTTTCGTCCGGCTGAGCGACTTCGATCTGTTTGATGCCCGTGTAAAGAATTTCTCCCTCCGGCAAATTCTTTGTAGTCGAGCAGGCAGCGAGCAGGAAAAGCAGGCATAAAGGAATGAGGGTGGATAGTCGTTTCATTTTTCTTCTCCTTTCTGTTGTTCGAGAGGCACCGGTTTGGTCCTGTTCTTTTTGAATATAAAGAGTTCACGCAGGTGAAGCATCTTTTTGCGGAGTACGATACCGGCCCCCGTTTCTGTGATTTCGCCTTCCAGTAGACTCTCGTAGTTTTTGTCGTGGAAAAGTTTGATATAGCGCGTTCCGCTGTTGTCCAGACGGTATTCAATGGAAACATTGTCGATAAATTGCTGGTTTTGTCCAGCGTTGATGTCCTGCCCGGTAGAGACTCGTCCGCCCAAAATGATGCTGATGCGGTCGTTATAAAAACGTTTGGCGAAGCGGAAAGAGAAGTCCGTCCGTTCGTTGCCTGTCCCGTTTTGGTCGTACTGTTCCATGCCGAGTGTGATGTCGACCGACTTTAACGCGCTCCCTGCGATGTTGTTGATTTCACTTTGTAAGAAACTGTTTAACGCAGCTCCCATATCCAAAGAGGGCTTTTTCCCGCCATTCCCGACGTCGCTTATGTTCAGATACATCCCCGAGACGAGCATCGTCACGGCTATTTGCGAGCGTTGCCCGTCGTCCATCCGGTCGAGTTCTTGTTGCATGGCTTGGTCTTCCGGCGCGGAGAGGATGAATTGCAGCTGCAAGTTTTCCAACGTCTGTTTAATCGCTACTCCTACATGGAAGGTGACAAGGCGTGAGCTGCCGTCGTCTTGGGAAACCGAAGCACGCATCTGTTCCGTCGCCGTCAGGTTCAACGTCGGGTCCATGGGGTTGCCGTTCCATTGTACATAGCTGCCGTTTTGGATGATGAATTCTTTCAGCGGTATAATCGGCATCGCATATTTAACCATGCCTCCTGTCAGCGTATAGCGTCCGTTCAGAATCATCTCTCCTTGCGGAGTATATTGGAAAGAAAGGTCGCCTCCGCCTTCCAGCTCGATGCGGCTCGATTGGTCGGGCGTGATGTCTACATTCATGCGGACAGCCTGGTCGATACGGATAGTCATTAACATGTCCATGCCGCCTATGGGCAATGGCGTTTCTGGAAGGCGGTGATGGTTGATAAGGGTGTCGGAGAAGTCGACAAAGGTGACCAATTCCGCTAATCGGTCTTGGGCTGTTAGGGTCGATTCCTGCATGACGTAGGTTACATTGGTGCCACCTAATAGTTGTAAATCTCCTCGCATGGTCAGAGCGTCGAGCGGACCTTTGACGGTTGAGTTGAGATTGACGAATAGCTTGCCGTAAACCATGCTTTCCCGATTCTGTTTGACGTCGAGCAGTTGCATGTTAGATGCCGTTAGCTGCAAGTCTGCCTCCATACGGGCAAGGTCTTGGAGGTCGATCGAACCGTTGATGACGAATGGATTTTCTCCTGTGGCATAAATGTTGTACCGGTTGAAACGGACTTGGTTGTTGGTGATAGGAATGTTTTGGTTGTCAAATCGGAACGTACTGCCTACCATGGTCGCATAGACGGATGCGCTGTCCATCCGCAAATAACCGTTGACCATCGGGGCGGAGGGCGTCCCCTCGACAGTCAGTTCACCCTCCAATGCGCCTTTTAGTCGTGCGATGCCGTCCGGAATGAAAGGGTTTACCATGTCGAATGGCAGCGAAGTGAGCTGAATTGTTCCGCTCAGCCGTTCTGCCTGTCCGGTTTGGTAAGAGGCATTGAGGGCCGCAATCTCATGGCGGTCTCGGAAGAAGTGCGCATCGATCTGATGGCCTTGTTTGTCGGTCGGCAAGTAAACACCGTTGAAAACCAGCTCGCCGACTCGTTCTCCTTCGTAGAACAGGTTGTCGATGTAGGCATCCGCGACGACCAAGAAATTACTGTCTGATGGCGCATACTGCAAGTTTACATTCAACATGCCACGCAAAGCAGGCAGGTTAGGGAAACCTTCGGAGAGTGCTTGCAGGTTGATTTGGCTCAATTCTGCATGTATTTCTTCCATCCGCTTTCCTTCTGCTTCCGAATGAATCCAGAGGGAAGCGTTTTCTTCGCCGGTTAGACGGACATCGGCGGCAATGTCGTTCAGATTGCGGTACAGGATGTAATTGTCCGGATTTAGCTGGAACGGGCGGAATGCCAGTACCGGATGTTCCGGGAAGAGATGCAGACGAAAACCGTCCGGCTCTTTGCCCAACCGGAAACCAATGAGGATGCCTGTTTCGCCTTTTCCGTTCAGATAGCGTAATTCCGCGTCGGCAAATGTATTTCGGATGTGCCCGTTTACGCCGGCAGTGAATGGCTGTTGCTTTCGGAAAGGCTTTTTGACTATGCGGGTATCATAGCGGATTCCCAATGAATCTTGCCGGGCAATGAAACAGACGGTGTCGATGCGTGTCGTATCCTGCATCAGATTGACAAGGTCAGCATCGAGGAAAAGACCCTCGTCCGGCGAAGTGCGGGCGGTAACAGTCATTTGGTCGAACGAGATTTGTTGTTGTTCCAAAATGGCATGAAGCGGATTGTCTTTCCCGGCGGTAATTTGCATATACATGCCGGGTAAAAGCGGACGCAGTGCGGGAATGTGAATGGACGAATCTTGTTCCAATTGTTGTGTCAGCGTGTTGCCGAGTTGGGCGAATTGGTTTGCGAGTGTTTCGACATCCGCGTTGCCGGTCAGCACGATGCCGAAATCGCCGGCGTGGAAAGAAACGCGCGTCGTATCCGGGTCGCTTGCCGCATGCAGGGTCAGCATTTTGGGCTGGAAGGTAGCCGTTGGTGTCGTCAGTTTCCAGTTGCCAAGCGAGACATCCAGCCGGTTGTTTTTCCCCAAGTCGCTCTGCGCTTCGGCAAAAAGCTGGAAAGAGGTCGCGAGGGAATCGGTCAGCAGATGCATCCGATACAGGTCGAAGTTTTCCACGTCTGCGATGAACATCGCTTCTACCTTCTCCTTTCGCAGCGTCGCATTGAGTGAAAGGTCGATTTCCGCCAGCGGATAGCGGCTCAGGAGGTCGAACTTCAGCAGATTCTCCTTCAACTCTCCGGCCAGACGGACATCCGACAGAGCATAGCTTCCGTAGCGAATATCGGTAATTCCTCCCTTCAATTCCGCTTGTGTGGCAGGTGAGAAGGGATCCGTTCCTTTCCCCTCGGCGCGGAGCGAAGCGGAGAGGTAATAGAGCGAGTCTTGCGGCAGGAAGAGCGTCGGATGCAAGCTGTCTATCTGAAGCGTGACTGCATAGCTCTTGTCGGTCGGAAGATATTTTGCCATCAGTAGAACGCCACCGGCTTCGTCTCTTGGCCGCAGGGAGAGTGTGGCTTTGTATCGTTGTTGTTGCAATTGGGCTTCTCCTTTCAAGTGTAGAGGCGGCAGGCTGTAGCGTGCCCGTTCGGAAGCGGGCAGCGTCTGAAGGAGGAAGGCGAGGTCGTGCGTCTGCAACTCGTAACGGAGCTTGCCGTTGCGCAGGAGACTGTCGGTCGCCTCTTTGACTTCACCCGTCACATTCAGGTCGAACACGTTTGCCCATTGGCCTTTCAGTTGCCGCAACCGCAAGTCGGTCAGATTTCCCTCGACGCCTGCTGTCAGCTTGAGCTTCTCCGACGGAAAAGCCTGCTTGAGCGAGTCGGGAAGGGAGCCTGCGAGGAGGAAGAGATCTTCTTTGCCCACTTCGGCCGTCAGCAGCGTGCGCAGCGTTCCGGTCGGATCGCTTTCCAGCGCACTCCAATCGACGTTGGCAAATAGTTGCATGTCAGAGTGTCCCGTCTGTAAGCGGAGGTTTGGTACGCGCAGCGTTGCACTGTCGCTTTGGATACTTCCCGTCAGCGCGTGGAGCGACAGTCCCGAACGGTCGCGGGCGGTGAAGGTCTGCAAGCGCGCACGCATCTCTTTTCCTCCATAGAGCAAGGAATCGACTTGGATATTCAGACTATCAAGATGGATATGCGAGGGGTCGAAGCCTGGAGTTGGGGCGCGGTCGTTCGTGTCGTAACGGAAGGACGACTGGGCGAGCCGGAAGGCTGCCGCGCCATAACGAGCCTTTCCCAAATCGACCATTCCCGCCGTCAGTCCCGCTTCGTCGATATAGGTGGCGAGGCGTAGCGAGTCGTGGGGTATCTGCATGGCGAAAGCGATGCGTTCCAACGTGATGTCGTCTAACGAGATTGTCCAATTCAGGGATGTTTTCGAGCTGTCCGCCTCTGCCTGTGTGGTCGTATCAGTGAGCCACAGCGTGAGGAAGGTGTCCGAGAGGCGGAGTTCGTTGAGCCGCGCTGTCTCTTTTGCCAAGTCGATACGGTCGGCTTGGGCATGGAAGTGACCGAGTGTTCCCTCCAGACTCATTCCTTCGATATATTCGCCTGTATGGAGCCGTACACCTTGCAAGTCGATGGCATCGACCTGTACTTCTTGCCTGAGAAGCGGCCAAAGACGGATGTCTACCCGCAACCTGTCCAATACCAATAGGGTGTCGGCCGACGCGATGACTTGTACGTCGCTCACCGTCAAACGTAGCGGAAATGCGAGCCGGATGCGTCCTGCATGGATTTCCATACCGGTAGTCTCGCCGGCATAGCGCGTGGCTGTCTGTACGGCAAAGTTTTGAAAAGCAGGTATGTAGAGCAAAATGGAAAGGAAGATGACCAATACGACTGGTATCAGGCAAGCCATTCCTATTCGCTTTATCCAACGTCTCATATTTTTGTATCCTTTAATCCTTTAAAGTTATAACGGTTAAACGCCCAGTTTGGTTTGCCTAAGCATGTAGCAAAAGTAACGAAAAAGTGCGAGGATAGAGGCTTTCCCATCCCTCTTTTATTTCATGCCAGTGCGTCCGGCATTTCATGGTAGTGGAAGAACAATTTCATGGCAGTGGAGAAAATAATTGACAATTAAGCATTTCTTCTTGGTGGCGAACCGTCGGAAAGAGGTTTGGATTACGGAAAAAGATTTTTTGTTGGTCGATTTGTTGGGCTACAAAAACGTGCGTTTCTGGGAAGAAATCGTTCCAAACGATGAAGCTCGCAATATTTTAGGCGAAAATGTTGCGAGCAAACAACAAAGGAAAGGAAAAGAAAATAAGAGAGAGTGAGAGCGCGTGCATGAGCAACCGTGAACAATGGCAAATCTGGAAAACGGAATTGTTGGCAGACGAAGATTGGCGGGCATCGGCTGTGCGGCAATCGGGGCAAGGAATCGGTTTCATTAATGCAGCTACCTGTATACGCGACGTTGACTGAACCGCGTATTTAGACAGTGACATGCGGTGTTTTGTATTGAGAAAACGAGGAAGGGAGTGAACTGTGCCGGATTCGAACCGGCGACCTCTGCCCTGTCAAGGCAGCGCTCTAAACCAGCTGAGCTAACAGTTCGATAGCGCAAAGATAAGTAACAATTGATAATTGACAATGGACAATTGACAATTATTTTTACAGAAGCCTAATTGTCAATTGTCCATTGTCAATTATCAATTAATGATCACTTTCGTTATTCGTATATCCTTTTTGGGGCGGTCATATTGGTCGCGTGGTTGGTTGGCGATGATATCTAAGATGTCGAAGCCCTCGATAAGTTCTCCGTAGACGGTATATTGGCCGTCCAAATGATGGCAACCGCCGACGGTGGTATAGGCCTTTCGCTGTTCGTCCGTGAAAAGCAGATGGCCGGGTGTGGCACGTATCATCGAGTCGATTTGCGCATTAATCTTTTTGAGCCGTTTGAGGTATTCGCGTTTGTTGCTGGCTTTTTGTATGCGCAGTTCGGCCCGAACGGGGTAGAAGAACTTTTCCATCGCTTCCTGCTTGATTTTCTGGTTGGCGATAAGCTCTAGTGTGTCCAATTCGCCTTCCCGATAAACCTTGCCCTGTACGATGAAGAATTGCGACATGTCCGATTTCCTTTCCGGGTTTACATCGTCGTTTTGCCGGGGGGCAGCCAGTGCGCCGCGCTTGTTGAAGTGTTCCGGTTTCATTTCGGGCATGATTTCCGTACTTCGGTCGCCAAAGCCGCAACGCGCTCCTGGAGCGGCATTGCGCGAGTCGGGCGCGCCTCCTTGTATCATGAATTCGGGCAGGACGCGAGTAAACAACGTCCCGTCGTATTCACCGGCACGGGCTCTTTGCATGAAGGTCTGTACGTGGCCCGGCACGTCGTCATACAAAATTGCCTTCATTCTCCCGACGTTGGTCTGGATGGTGACCGTATGTTTGGCCGTCGTTTGTGTTGAGTCCGCTTTCTCTTGTCCGTAAATGGGTAGTACGCAGGTGAGTACTCCCAATAATAAAGAATAATATTTTTTCATTTCCCATAAATTTTGTCCGCCACCCTTTTTCTTTCCTCTTGAGCAAATTTTTTTACCCGCCGGGCAAATCAGTTCCGGTTCCGGGCAAGGCTGTAAATGAAAAGGCAGTGGATTTTTGCCGGGTAAAGATACAATATATATTGTTAAACACAAACTAAATGGTTACCTTTGCACGCTTCAAAAACGAATTAAGGTTAGAAACATACTGTATGAATTGGTTTGCTGATTTATTATTTGGAGAAAGTGTGGGGCATTCCATACTGTTGCTTTCACTGGTTATTGCGGCAGGGATACAATTGGGGAAAATAAAGATTTTCGGTGTATCTCTCGGAGTCACGTTTGTTCTGTTTGTCGGAATTATTTTGGGACATTTCGGATTCACGGTGAATCAAGATGTCCTTCATTTTTTCCGGGAATTCGGGTTGATTTTGTTCGTCTATTCGGTCGGGATGCAAGTTGGACCGGGTTTCTTCTCTTCGTTTAAGCATGGAGGAGTGGTGCTGAACATGTTGGCGGTCGGCGTTATCCTATTGGGTGTCATAACGACCATCATTCTGTATTATATGACGGGCATTCCGATGTCGACCATGGTCGGTATCCTTTCCGGAGCCGTAACCAATACGCCGGGCTTGGGAGCTGCCCAGCAAGCCTACACGGATATGTATGGCGTGACGGACAATACGATAGCTTTGGGGTATGCGGTCGCTTATCCGCTGGGTGTAGTAGGTATTATCTTGTCAATTATTTTAATCCGTTATATCTTCCGGGTCTCTTTTGACAAAGAGAACGAACAGTTGAACAAAGAGGAGGAGGAGGCACATACCAACGAAGCGAAACCGATTTCGTTGATTGTACGGAACCCTGCGATATTCAACAAGACGGTGGCAGAGTTGGCCAACCTCTTGGAACATCGCGAGTTTGTCATTTCCCGTATTTGGCGCCACAGCGATAAGCAAATCGAAATCGCATCGGCCAACTCTGTTTTGCATGAAAACGATAAAGTTTTCGTCATTACGACTGAAGCGGATGTTGAAACCGTCAAAACGTTTATCGGTGAGGAAATTGATATGGAGCGGAAACAGTGGATTCGCATGGAAAGCCAGTTTATCAACCGCCGCATCTTGATTACGAAGCCGGAGCTGAACGGCAAACGGTTGGGGCAGTTGAAACTGCGCAAACTGTATGGCATCAATATCACGCGCATCAACCGTGCGGGCATGGACCTTGTTGCGACACCGGGATTGACGTTGCAGGTGGGTGACCGCGTGAATGTGGTCGGTACGGAAACCGCCGTGTCCAATGTCGAAAAGTTGTTGGGTAACTCCATGAAGCGCTTGAATGAACCGAACCTGTTGACGATTTTTGTCGGCATCGCGTTAGGTATCATTTTAGGAAGTATTCCTATCGCGTTCCCGGGTATTCCGCAGCCGGTGAAGTTAGGTTTGGCCGGTGGTCCGTTGATTGTCGCGATTTTAATCAGCCGTTTCGGATACCATTACAAGCTGATTACCTATACGACGCAGAGTGCAAACTTTATGTTGCGTGAAATCGGTATCACCCTGTTCTTGGCGTGTGTCGGTATCAGCGCAGGCGATGGTTTTGTCGAGACGATTGTGAATAACGGCGGTCTGGCATGGGTTGGTTATGGCTTTATCATCACGTTTGTTCCGCTGATGATTGTCGGTTGCATCGGGCGTTATTTCTATAAGGTCAACTACTTTACGCTGATGGGTCTGATTGCTGGTAGCACGACCGACCCGCCCGCTTTGGCCTATTCGAATGCCACAGCCGGTAACGATGCGCCTTCCGTCGGTTATGCAACGGTCTATCCGCTTGCAATGTTCCTCCGGGTGCTGACGGCGCAGTTGTTGATTTTGTTTTTCTGCTGAGAATTTGAATAGCGTCTTATAAAGTATGTGTTCGCCCCTCGCCGGACAACGACCCGGCGAGGGGCGAGCTGTTTTGTTTAACGTTGTCTAAAACAAGTTTTCCCGGCGGCTATTCGAAAATACTTGCGGGGGATTGCCATTACCAGCGATTGGATGGAAATGGATATAAAGGGATATAAAAAAGAGTCATGGCGAATGCTTTTGCGAGCATTACCATGACTCTTTTATGTTCGATTATTTTGCGGGTTATTTGGCGTAGCTTACGGCCCGTGTTTCGCGGATGACTGTGATTTTGACTTGGCCTGGATAGGTCATTTCGTCTTGAATTTTCTTCGCGATTTCGTTTGACAGATTTTCTGTCTCCTTATCGTCAATCTTGTCTGCTCCTACGATGACCCGAAGTTCGCGTCCGGCTTGGATGGCGTATGTCTTCACGACTCCCGGATAGGAGAGTGCCAGTTGCTCCAAGTCATTCAGACGTTTGATATAGGCCTCTACAATTTCCCGACGTGCTCCCGGACGTGCACCGGAGATGGCGTCGCACACCTGTACGATAGGAGCCAGCAAGGTTTGCATCTCGACCTCGTCGTGGTGCGAGCCGACAGCGTTGCAGATGTCCGGTTTTTCTTTATATTTCTCGCATAGTTTCATGCCTAAGATAGCGTGTGGCAATTCGGGTTCGTCGTCAGGCACTTTTCCTATATCGTGCAGCAATCCGGCGCGTTTGGCTTTTTTCGGGTTTAATCCCAGTTCCGATGCCATGATTGCGCATAAGTTCGCTGTTTCGCGGGCGTGTTGCAACAGGTTTTGCCCGTAAGAAGAGCGGTATTTCATTTTACCGATCATGCGGATTAATTCCGGATGCAAGCCGTGGATACCCAAGTCGATGGCTGTGCGTTTTCCTGTTTCGACGATTTCATCTTCTACCTGTTTGCGCACTTTGGTCACCACTTCTTCGATGCGGGCCGGGTGGATACGTCCGTCTTGTACCAGCTGATGCAGGGCTAAGCGGGCGATTTCGCGGCGTACGGGGTCGAATCCGGACAATACGATGGCTTCCGGCGTGTCGTCAACGACGATTTCAATACCCGTTGCGGCTTCCAATGCGCGGATGTTGCGTCCTTCGCGTCCGATGATACGGCCTTTGATTTCGTCCGACTCAATATGGAATACCGTGATGGAGTTCTCGATGGCGGTTTCGGTAGCGACCCGTTGGATGGATTGAATGATGATTTTCTTCGCCTCTTTGTTGGCGGTCATTTTGGCCTCCTCCATGATTTCATTGATGTAGGAGGTCGCTTCCGATTTGGCTTCGTCTTTTAAAGATTCAATCAAACGTTCTTTAGCTTCTTCGGCGGAAAGTCCGGATAATGTTTCCAAATGTTCGACTTCGCGCAGATGAAGTTTTTCGAGTTCTTGTTTCTTTTTTTCAACGAGTTCCAATTGGGCTGTCAAGTTCTCTTTTACAGCTTCTGCTTCGTTGTTTTTCCGTTGCAGGTCTTCTTGCCGTTGATTGAGGTTCAGCTCGCGTTGTTTCAATTTGGCTTCAACGGATTGAATTTTTGAATTCCGGGCTGAGACCTGTTTCTCCAAATCGGCCTTCAGATGGAGAAACTTTTCTTTTACTTCCAGCAGTTTTTTCTGTTTAATTACTTCCGACTCCTTTTTCGCCTCACGTATGATGTTGTCATACTTTGATTTTAAGAGGACTCTCATAACAAACCATGCAAGCAAGCCTCCGATGACAAAACTTACCAATGGTATGATAATAACTTCCATATTACGTTAGTTTTAATCTGTTATAAATTTAATATATAAAAAAAGCACTATCCTTACACAGGGAAAAATCCATGTAAAGTAGTGCGGAAACACTTTGTTTTTAATACTTACTGTCTTTCAAAAAACTTTCCAATTGCTTGGTCAGTTCTTGTATCTTTTCTGTAAAAGGACTTGTGTCGTTTTTCTGCTCCAATTGTAAGTTTTCAACAGACAAGTGGAAAGCGACCATTGCCAATAAATCCTTTACATCCACGTCAGAATATATGTTCCGATATTGGGCTATTTTGTTTCGAATCCGGACAACTGCTTTTCGTATGATTTGTTCATCCTCTCGCTCGATTCTAACGCCGTAGCTTTTACCGGCAATTTCTACATGTATAAGAAATTTATCGTCCATTGCTCTATTCATTTAGTAGTGCAATGCACTTATCTACTTCCCGCACTAATCGCGATAATCGCATTCTCGCACTCTTCATCTCTTTCTCATTGGCCGAAACGACTTGTGCTGTCAGCATATTATCGTATTTGGTGTTTAATTCTTCAATCGTTTTTATTGCCTGCTGAAGTTCGTTCTCTTTGTACACCAAAGCATTCTCCAGTTCATGGATTTTTTGTTTTTGTTGGTCGCAAAGCCCCATCAAATCATGAACACGAACTTCGAATACAGCTAACAATCTTTTATGATCTTCGGTCATTTCACACCAAATTCTACACAAAAGTAAAGGTTAGAATCGAATAAAACAACAATTCTTTTATTTTTTACAGAATTTGTCCGAATACACAAAAGGCCGTTCAAACTTAAAATCCGAACAGCCCTCCTTCTTTTTTTAAGTAGTTACGCTTCAATTAGGCCAGCGCAACGTACCATTCGCCGTCAATTTCCTCGAAAGTCAGCTTACCTTCTTTGGCTAACCATCCCATTGCTGCATACAAGTCTTTTTCAGCCTTGATTTTTGTTGCTTTCTTGACAGCTTTGACACTCATCTTACCACCTTCGTTTAGCGCATTCCAAACAAGGCCGGCATTTGTTCCAATCAATTCAATCATTTTTCTTTTTGTTTTGTTGATTCGTTAACAGCGGCAAATTTAGAGATTAATTGGTTAAAACAAAAGCATATAGGTACTTTTTCGTCTAAAAACGGCCTCTTTTTGCGCTTTGTAACGATAATTAGTGCTTTTTGTAAAGTGCTTAGAGGCTTATGGCTTGCGTCCCAGCGGAAGAGATGAGTTGGGCGTTTATGTTTTCGGTTGAAGCATATTGCCTTAATCGGTCGGCTGCATATTCTCCCGCCTCAATTAAGTCGGGAAGCCCCGAGTATCCGTTTATAATCATTAACAGCTCGGTCGTCTCCAACGATATTTTTGTCCGTTCTTCGTCGCTTGTGGGCGTCCCGATTCCTCCGGCTTCGTCGCGGTAGACGGGGAGGCCGGCGATATTCAAAATACCCCGTCCGATTCCGTGATACAATTCGCCCTCTTTCCCGACTCCTAACATAAGTTTCCCTCCTTGTATTTTATTTTTGTCAAAGCCTCCGATGGAATAGCCGCTGTGGATGGAAACCAGATTAATCAGGTCGACCAAGGTATCGACCCGGTAGAGAGGGAGGCCACGCAGGATACGCCGGCGCAACGATTCGGCCGAGGGGCGATAACGGTTGGGATCTTTCCCGAAACATTTGTATGCCTGCCGGGTCGCTCGGATGGGCGACCATTTGTTGATTTGGTCCAATTGGACGGTTTGGCAGATGAGGTGCGCTTCCTTTTCGATTTCCTGCCAAAGCTGTTCGTCGGACGGGCTGTTCCGCACGCTGCATTCCATCGCTAACACATGCAAGTCGGGACATTTGTCCGAAATTTCTTTTGAAAGGGTGATTTGTATCATAGGGATGCTATTTTTTTGTGGCGATTATTTGAGAAAGATACCGGAAAGGAAGCGGCCGCTTGCGATGCCGAGCTTGCGGGCCGAATAGAAATCCGCAGCGTGTGTATGGGTACAGATGGCTGCGATTTCAATATGATTGGCCGAAAGTCCGGCTTTTAACAGCTGTTGTCGGTTGGCTTCCCATAGATTGATGTGGGCTTTCCCTGTAAGGGGATTGCGGTGCATGATCAGGCTGAGGTCGGTTGTCGCTCGGAAGGCTTCGACCACTTCCTCGCCTACTTCGAAGGCTTGTGGGCCGATGCTGGGGCCGATTCCAGCCCGGAGGCATGCAGGGTTTGCGTGTAATTGCTGTGTCAGGAGATGGACGGTTTTGCGGGCAATCTCCTGGACCGTTCCGCGCCATCCGGCATGGACAGCTGCAACGGCTTTGACATCCGGCGCATAGAGCAGGATGGGTACACAGTCGGCCGTTGTGACAGCCACACAGACGTTTGGGAGCGTGGTGACGAGTGCGTCTGTCCCGTCTATGTATTGCTTTTGTGCTTGTGCGGGAAGGCGGAAAAAGGAATCCTCGATGATTCGGATAGTCGTTCCGTGTATTTGATGAGGCACTAACAGGCGTTCGGGATCAATGCCTATTGCGTTGGATAGGATTTGTCTGTTGGTGCGTACGTTCTCCGGGTCGTCCCCCGCGTATTCGCCCAAATTGAAGGTGGCATAGTTCCCTTTGCTCACTCCGCCGTGACGGGTGGTGACAAAATGAAAGATGTCGCAATCCTTACTCAGTTCAGGGAATTGCAACATCTCTATGTCAGGGTTTGGATACCGGTTCATCATCGTCCCAATCCTCGTAGTCTTCAAATGTTTCATCCTCGTCCCATTCGTCATCCTCTGAAGGAATGACGAAGTCGAAATCGTCGTCCGGAAGGGCTTGTATGTCCATATTTTTATGTACAATCCGCTCCACTTCCTGAAACGTTTCTTTGTTCAACTCTTTCCACAACAGGTCTTTCAGCTCGGTGATGCCTTTTCCTGTAATGGAGGAGATAAAGACATGCGGGATACCTTCCGGCAGCTCTTCTGACAACGCTTCAATCAGTTCGTCGTCGAGCATGTCGCTTTTGGTGATTGCCAATACGCGACTTTTCTCCTGCAAATCTGGGTTGTATTTGATGAGTTCGCCCAATAAAATCTCATATTCTTTCTTGATGTCGTCGGCGTCGGCCGGCACCATGAACAGCAGCAGCGAATTACGTTCGATGTGGCGCAGGAAACGCAAACCCAGTCCTTTTCCCTCACTCGCTCCTTCGATGATACCGGGAATGTCTGCCATCACGAACGAACGGTTGTCCCGATAGCTGACAATGCCCAAATTGGGTTCCAACGTCGTGAACGGATAATTGGCGATTTTGGGTTTGGCTGCCGAAACGACGGATAGGAGCGTGGACTTGCCCGCATTGGGAAAACCCACCAGCCCGACATCTGCCAGCAATTTTAATTGCAGAATGACCATTCGTTCCTCATACGGTTCGCCCGGCTGGGCATAACGGGGGGCTTGATTGGTGGATGTCTTGAAATTCCAGTTGCCTAAACCGCCTTTCCCTCCTTTCAATAGCATGACCTGCTGCCCATCTTGTGTCACGTCGCAGATGAATTCCCCTGTTTCGGCGTCGTAGACAACGGTTCCACACGGGACCTCAATGATGCGGTCTTCCCCGTCTTTTCCTGTGCTCCGTTTGGCGCTTCCGTTGCCGCCATTGGTGGCAATGATGTGCCGTTCATATTTCAGGTGGAGGAGCGTCCAGTAGTTTCTGTTACCGCGCAGGTAGATATGACCGCCTCGTCCGCCGTCGCCCCCGTCGGGTCCTCCTTTGGGGATGTACTTTTCACGTCGGAAGTGCGAAGAGCCTCTGCCGCCTTTCCCGGAGCGGCAATAAATCTTGACGTAATCTACAAAGTTCGATTCTGCCATAACTTAATTGACAATTGACAATTGACAATTAACAATTGACAATTCATGTTTTCTTTGGTTGAAAAGGAATTGTCAATTGTCAATGATCAATTGTCAATTATTAATGGATTGTATTGCTTCTTTGATGCGGCCGAAGATTTCTTCGATGGTGCCCATGCCTTGTATAGCGACATGCTTGCCTTCTCCGATATAGTAGTCAGCGAGTGGGGCTGTCTGCTTGTGATAGACTTCCAATCTCGACTTGATGGTTTCCAAGTTGTCGTCCGAACGGCCGGATACTTTGCCGCGTTCCAGCAGACGTTTCACCAATTCGTCTTCGTCTACCTGTAAGTTCAGCATGACAGAAACGTCCGTTCCCCGTTTGTTCAACATCTCTTTCAAGGCTTTTGCCTGCGGAATGGTACGGGGAAATCCGTCGAAGATGACGCCTTTTGAGTTGGCTTTGCTGTCCAGCACCTTGGCCAGCATATCCACAATCAGGTCGTCCGGAACCAATTGTCCCTTTTCGATATACGCTTTAGCAATCTTGCCCAATTCCGTTTCGTTCTTCATTTCCGAACGCAATACGTCGCCTGTTGAAATATGGTCCAAGCCATATTCTTTGATGATCAATTCGCTTTGTGTCCCCTTTCCTGAACCGGGAGCACCGAAAATAACAATGTTCAACATAAAACTTTATCAAATAGTTTATTTATTCCATTACTTTGTAAATATCTCGATAGGCCCGCCCCATCTCTTCGTAGTCCAATCCGTAACCCACGATGAAATCACTGGGGATGGGAAGGCCGACGTAGTCAGGCTTTAAAGCACATTGCAGCGAATCCGGCTTGAACAACATCGTTGCGATGCGTACATCCGCCGCCCCTGCTTGCCGCATCTTTTCTGTTACGTACTGCAAGGTAAAACCCGTGTCGATGATGTCTTCGAGCAAGATGAGGGTCCGGCCTTTGACGTTCGCTTGCACCGGCATGATTTCGCGCACGACACCCGTTGTTTGCGTCCCTTTGTAAGAGGCATAGCGGGCAAATGTAACCTCATACGGCTCGTCCAACTGTCGCATCAGCTCGGCGGTAAACATGAAAGCCCCGTTCAGGATGCCCACGAACAGCGGGTTCGTCCCTTCCACCTCTTTCCGGATTTGTTCCGCCATGGCGGCAATCGCTTTTTGGATTTGTGCTTCCGGAATGAAAAGCTCAAATGTTTTGTCCTTTAATTGGATTTGCTGCATCTCCCGTCTTCTTTTCCGGGGACAAAAGTACAATTTTTTCAGGGAAGCGCAAATAAGGGGACGCGAGAAATCCCTCGGCAGCTATTTCCATTTACCCGGCAGCTATTTTCATTTGCTCGGCAGGAAAAAAGGAGAGAGGTAGAAAAGAAAAAGGGGCAATGTCGTTTGACCACTACCCCTTTTCTCAATAAGTTTCTGAAAGGTTATAACTCCCAGCCCGGATTCTGTACCAGATTCGGGTTCAATCCGATTTCATCCGTCGGAATGGAGAATAGGTAGTTTTTCGGAGAGATGAAGTTCGGAACGGGGTTGGTCACACGTTTGGTGTAGACATCCAACGCACCGTCTACGAAGCCCAACTGATCGTTCAATATATCCAGCTCTTCCTGCGTGTAACCGCTCGCCAAGTTCGGGACGAAGCCCAGTTTCGGTTCATTCAGCCGTTCGCCACATGCCCAACGCATCAAGTCGCTGTACCGTAATCCTTCGGCCATCAGCTCGACGCGACGTTCACGACGGATTTCGCGAATCAGGTTGGCATTCGGTCCGACGATGGTCGGATATTCTTCTACCAGCTTCGGATCCGCTTCCGGGTTGGCTGTCAGATGGTGGTTGAAACCGACACGGTCACGCAGTGCGTTGACTGTCCGATCCAACTCCGGATCCAATCCCAATTCAGCACCGGCTTCGGCACGAATCAGCAGGATTTCGCCGTAACGGAAAATCGGTGCATCCAATGTTCCTTGGTTGTGTGCTGTCGAGAATTCATCCGGGTTGTAGAACTTAGCAACGGCGTATCCCGTAGAAGAGTTGTAAAGTCCGGACAACAAGTTGCTGATACCCGGGCGCTGTCCGTTCAACTGATACGTGTGCTCGCCGGCTTCCGGTGAAGCGACAGTCTGGAGCAGACGCGGGTCGCGGTTGTTGAGTTCGGCTGCTAAAGTTGTTTGTGTCGTATGCCCTTCGCATCCGCAAAGCGAAATCGGACGTCCGGTTTCTGCACACAAGTAATCTTCTACTGCGTCGCGGCTGAAACCGATAGGTGATTCGGCCACACCAATCATACGGGTTACATTGTTTGCACCACCGAGTGACGGGTCATATTCGCGAGAGAGAATGACTTCCGGATTGTCGTTGTAGTCTGCCTGAATAAACAGTTCGTGATAGGCCTGACTGGGGCTGGAACCTTGAAACAGCGAATAACCATATTCCGATTTCATCAGTTCGCCTGCCGCGTCGTAAGCAGCTTGCAGGAATTCGGTGTCGCCCTCGATGTTATGATACCGGCGATAGGTTCCTTCGAACAGACACATGCGTGCTTTCAATGCCAAGGCTGCATCTTTGCTGACGCGGCTGACACCCGTTGTAGCCTTTGTCGGCAGCCATTCGATGGCTTGGTTGATGTCGTTCAAGACATTGGCCATAACTACTGTACGCGAGTCGCGCGCTTTGTACAAATCTTCGTCCCCCGGTTCCAATACATGGTCATACCAAGGCACATCGCCGAAACGACGTACTTTGTTGAAATAGTCCATGCAGCGGAAGAAGAGGATTTCACCAGCATACCGCTGCTTGACGCTTTCAGAAGCCGGCGAGAGTTGGTAGTTCTCGAGGAATGCGTTGCAAGCGCGGATGTTGCTCCAGCTCCAATTGTCGTCCGAGGTGGAAATGGTGTGTTGGCTGAATGCTACGCTGTTGGGTGTCCACGGTAGGATATTATCCGATTGGAAATCTCCTTCCATCATGCCATAGCCGTATCCACCAAATGCGCCATGCCCGCTGAGCAGGTTGGGATACAAGTTGTTGCAGTAGGTTTGCAACGTCTCTTCGGTCGCGTTCAGGAAGGTTTCCTCCGTGCTGACAAATTCAACGGGTTCCGTGTCTAACACGTCGCAACTTTGTGCTGCGAGGAACAGCGAACCGCACAATAATATAATTGACTTTTTCATGTTCTTTGTTTCCTTTTAAAATGTTACATTAATACCGAATGAATACGCACGGGTAAACGGATAGACACGTCCGCCTGCTTCTACAGCCAAGTCACCGACTGTCCCATCGCTTGAGCTCGTTTGGCGGCTACCGACAACGTCCGGATCCAGATATTTGTACAGGCCGGTTGCTTCCCAAAGGTTCTGTCCGCTGACGTAAATCTTCAGTTGCTGGATACCGATGCGGCTGGTCAGCGACTGCGGAATCGTATAGCTCAACGTGACATCTTTCAGACGGATATAGGCGCCGTTTTGGAGATATTTAGTCTGTGTCTGTTTACTTCTTCCGTCGAATAGCGGAACCGGATAGTAGGCGTTTGTATTCGTTTCAGACCATGAATTGTCTACATGGTAGTCGTTCAAGCAGGAAGACCACAAGCCGTCGTATCCCCAGAAAATCGGGCTGCTTAACCAAACATCACGTTTCATTGTTCCCGTGAAGAGCAGACGAAGGTCGAAACCTTTCCACGAACCGCCTAAGTTCAGGTTGAAGTTGTAACGCGGTGTGTTGTTACCAATGACTTTACGGTCGCCGGAATCGCCAACGCGGTTGTTTCCTTGGTTGATTCTGCCGTTGTTGTCCAAATCGGCGTAGCGGATGTCACCCGGAATCCATGTCGAACTGATGAACGACTGGCGGTCTGCCATTTCACGGGCTTCCTCTTCCGTCTGGATAAATCCTTCCGTTACATATCCCCAGATTTCACCAATCTTCATCCCTTCGTAATAAGTTTCGTTCAGACTCTTCGTCGGGTTGTCATATTTGGTGATTTCAGATGTGTTGTCAGAGATGCCGACACCGACTGAATAGCGTAACGGGCTTCCGGCTACATCTTTAATTTCATCGTTCCATGTCAAAGAGATTTCCATACCTTTTGTCCGCATATCTGCCAAGTTCTCCTTACCACCGGTCGTTCCCAAGACAGCTGGGTAGGTACGGTTGACCACCATGTCCTTCGTGTCGCGGATGTAATAATCAAATGATCCGGTCAGGCGTCCGTTCAACATCGTCCAGTCCAAACCGACGTTCGTTGTGTACACCTTTTCCCATGTGATATTGGTACTTGCCAATGTCGGAGCTGTCAACCCGCTGGCAATCTGCCCGTTGATGAGGTAACTCAATGTCTGGCTGTTCAGGTAGCTCAGGTATTGGAAGTTCCCGTCTGTCACTTGGTTACCCAGACCACCGTAGGATGCTCTCAACTTCAAGTTGTCGAACACGTTGCGTGCCGGTTCGAAGAAAGGTTCTTCCGAAATACGCCAACCGGCTGATACAGAGGGGAAGAATCCCCAACGGTCGCCATCCGCATACTTGGATGAACCGTCGTAACGTCCGTTCACCTCAATCAGGTAACGCTGCATATAGTCGTAGTTCACACGGAAGAAAGCACCTTGTACCGCCCAAATAGTTCCCGTGAAATTCGGCAGCCGATGCGTGTTCGCCAAGTCAATAATCGGGTTGTCGTTGTTGAACAGATTCTGTGTCGTAGTAGAAAGGTTGTTCGTCTTCTGGCTCTCTTGGTTATAACCGACCATTACGCCCAGATTGTGCACGTCATTGAACGTTTTCTTGTAATCGGCATAGATATTCAATGCCTGATAAGTGGTTCGGTAACGGGCTTCTGTCAGTTGGTTGGTTGTTCCGGCAACTGCGCTTTGGGTTCCGTCCGGATTGGTCTGGTAGAGGGTTTTGACATGATTCGTCTGATTCTCGTAGTATTTGTTTCCCGTGTAATCTCCCTTGATGGAGAGGCCGGCGATCGGAGTCAAGTTGAATGCTGCCGTGTACCAGAAGTCATCTGAATTCATTTTGTTTCGTCCTGCCAAAGCCAGACGCCCAACGTAGTTGTAGTTGAAGTTGGAACCACCGATACCAGCCCAGTCGCCATTGGCCGTAAACATTGGAACGAACGGCATCGAACGATAGATTTCATAGTGAGGAGACGAACCCATGTAAGAATCTACGTTCGGCGTGTTGGAGGTATTCCGGTTGTATTTCGTACGGAACGTGATTTCCAACCATTTCGTCACTTGGTTCGAATAGTTGAACGTCATGTTGATACGGTTGTACGTATCCGTTCCGTAGCGGAACAAACCGTCTTGCCCTTTGTAGCCGAGAGAGCCGTAGAACGTGCTCTTTTCCGAACCGCCGCTGATACTGGCGTTGTGCTGTTGCATGAACGAAGGTTTGTACATCTCGTGTAACCAGTCTGTGTTACCGGCATACGCCCATTCGCCCGCAGCCGTCAACTGACCGTCTGTTGCCGGGAAAGAAGAGGGTCCTGTTCCTGCAATGTAGGCATCAATGGCATCGACCAATTCTTGCGACCAGCCTCTTTGGTTGGAGTTGGCAGCCGCTGAGTTCATCGCCCGAATCCATTTGTCGGAAGAGATGCCGTCCGGCAGGCGGGAAGCTTTCGACCAAGAAAGGTTGTTGTTGTAATTAACCTGAATTTTCTGTCCCTTCTTACCTTTCTTGGTGGTAATCAAAACGACACCGAAGGCAGCGCGTGCTCCGTAGATAGAGGCCGATGCGGCATCCTTCAAGACAGACACGCTTTCGATGTCTTGCGGATTCAACAGCGAGAGGTCTTCCATCTCCACACCGTCTACCAACAAGAGGGCAGAACCACCGTTCAGCGAAGTCATACCGCGGACGTTGAAGTTTGTCGTCGCTGTCGGGTCACCACTCGAGAAGTCGATGTTCAAGTTCGGGATGACGCCTTGCAAACCCTGCGCGATGTTTCCAATCGGACGGTCTTCCAAAATCTCGCCGTCGGCAACGCCTACCGCTCCGGTCAGGTTCACCTTCTTTTGCGTACCGTAACCTACGACAACCACTTCTTCCAGTTTCTGCGTGTCTTCTTCCAGTTTGACGGAAATGGAGGTCTGGCCTGTGTAGACAATCTCTTGTGTTTTGTAACCGATAAATGAGACTTGGATGATGTCTCCATTCTTCACGCCTTCCAACGTGAAATTACCGTCCATGTCGGTAATGTTTCCGTTGGTAGTTCCTTTCACGATCACCGAAGCACCCGGTACGGGTCCGAGTTCGTCTTCGACTGTCCCTGAAACTTTCCCATCTTGTTGGGAAATGTTCGCGCTTGGTTGGGCGGGCATTGTTTCAGCCAACATACTTGCCGGGAAACATGTTGCACCTGCCAGCAAGAGCAAGCTGATAGGTTTGAAGTTCTTCAACATAATTTGTGTCTTATATAAATTAGAAAATGAAGTGATTTAAACTTTTTGTTTTCTTGAA
>CALUTX010000012.1 GCA_944323815.1 uncultured Parabacteroides sp.
CGTCGCCCACGCGGAAGAAACGCGGCAGGTTCGGCGTCACCATCAGCGGCTTGCTTGTGACCACCTCTTTCGTCAGCATGCCATAATGTAAATCTTCCGTATGCGCCAGTAGCCGCAGCTTCCACGTCGTGTTACTTTCCGGCATTGTAAAGCTGAAAGCGACGTTGCCCGCTGTGTCGGTCGTCAACACGGGATAGAAAAAGGCGGTTTCGGCAAAGTTCTCACGAAGCGGAACCGGTGTTTCGTGGGAAGTCGGATAAACTCCCGACACTTCCACCTCTTCCTCTGCAATAACCGTCACAGGCGGCTCGTTTAACACCGCCATGTCGTTTTGACTATCCAAAACAGCTTCGGGGGTCGGTGCGCCTGCCGACTTCATCTGCACAGCTCCGGTCATAAACACGCGGTTACTACTCCCGAAACGGACAAACAAGCCGAGCACATCCTGCCAGTCCAGTTGGTCGTACACATACGAAGGCAACTTCAACGACTTGAATTCGCCCGCCGCATAATCATGCCGTTTTGGGAAGGCACTGCCCGCATAGAAATAGGGCACCGGCAGCTGAATGGAAGGTTTCGGCGCAAAATACCAATCGGCAGTATACAACTTATCCAACGAAGCGTCATACAGACTGGCTAACACCTCTGCGGAAACGGCAGCCGAATCGGCATTGACGATGCGGAATTTCCACTGCTCCTTGCTGCCCGGCAACAGCTTGTCGCGGAACGTCTCGGTGCGGATGGTCAGGTTCTTATCCGGGCGACGCAGGTAAACAGGTACTTTCTGCTGATGCAATTCACCCGCTTTCACAAAGGTAAAGGAAACCATAAAGCCGTTGCCGTCCGTTTCCCGGAACGGAATGCGGAAAGTTCGGTTCTCATTATTCATCCGGAGAAGCTCCTGCTTCGTTCGTTTCCCGTCTTCATTAAAGATTTCATACAAGAGATACACATCGCGGTCGGAAGTCCCGAATACAAATTCCGCCTCTTCACCCGGCAGACATTCAGTCCGCTTTTCAATCAGCCATCTATGCTGGAAGACCGGCGGACACGGGTCGTCACTTGCATACAGGATAAAATCTTCTTCGGTCGCAACTTCTTGCCCGTTGGCATTCGTCGCCTTCACCTCAATGCGATAGCGACCGGAAGGCAGCGTACGGAACAGTTCCGATGGGAGCGGTTCGTCGCTTTGGAACGTGCCGACGCGAATCTGTTTGTCTATTGAATAACGGTCTGCGCCGTACAAATCTTTTCCGGTGATTTCCGAACCTAAGGCATAGAGCGTGTAACTGCCTTGCGCCTCAGTCGGCTGCCCGTTGATGGTCTGTGCCCGAACCGTGATGCGAGCAGCGTCTTTCTCCATCTCCTCGCCGGCAGTCTCGACGGTGAGTAGCAAACCGGTTTCTCCGACAGAGAAAAGGAAAGAGGTCTCTTGCGTCTCCCCTTTACTGTCGGTCAATGTAGCGCGGAATTCATAGGTTTGGTAAGCTTTTCGACCCGCTAAAGTCTTTGGGCGTTCCGGCGTGAAAGGAATCGTGAAATTACCTTTACTGTCAAGCGAAGCTGTGCCGGAAGCGACCTGTTCCGTTGTAAAGGAGAACGGATCGGGCATGTAACTCCTGAGCCAGAAGGGACGGCGCGTAATGGTCCACTTTACCGTGCCCTCTTGCAGCGCAACACCCGAAAAGCTCTGCGCCTCCCCGCGCAATTCCATCGGATGCCCGAACGAAACCTCCTCTTTTATCGGCTGGATGTCGAGCTTAAACGACGGCCGTTTGTAGGCTTCTACCCGGAAGGAAACAGCGCCTTTGTCGGTATGTAAACGGAACAAGCCGTTCAAGCTCTCTTTCGGCAAGGTAAACTCGCCATTGAAAGAACCGAATCGATTTGTCTCGAATGTTTTGTTTGCCACCTCTTTCCCGTTGGCATCGCGGAGCGAAACGGTATAACGTTGCTCCGGGACGACATGCGGCTGTTCAGTATCCTTGATGTATGCGATACCTTTGAACGAAACCGTCTGCCCCGGACGGTAAATGCTCCGGTCCGTAAACAAGGATAGTTGCACCTGTTCCGGGTTTCCTTTATATAAAGGAGAAAGATAAAACGTCGAAATGATAGAAGCCGTGTCGTTTTGGAACAGCGGGCGAACCACATACTCCCTCCGCTCTTTCTGCTCAGGAAGCAGGGCGATACCAAAGCGATTCGTTGTCAGTCGGCCTTGCGGAAGGAGTTTGCCCGTCATCCTATTGGTCGTGTACCAGACAACGGTCGCACCTTCGATGGGCTTTCCGCTTTCTATATCCGTCACCAAGACTTCCGGCAATTCGCTGTCTTGCCGGGTGACGGCAGCCAAGCGGCTGACGCTGAAACGTCCGGTGGAACTAAAGCGTTTGTCCGGCGTTGTAATCTCATATTCATAAAGTCCCAGTTGCGACATCGGTATACAGAGAAGCGTGTCCTGCTCGGTATACGTGTTGGGCAGAGCCAATGCGAAGGTCTGTTCCTTCACCAGCTTACCCCGTTTCTTGGAGCTTTCCTTATATAGGTTCCGCCAAGCCTCTTCAGGCTGACGAAGACTTTGGTAAATGCGGACGGTCAGGCGTGGCACGTTCGTATATGTCAGACGTAAATCCAGTGTTTTACCGGGATACACATTGTTTGCCGTCTGTACGCTAATCGTCGGGTTCTCCATACCGTTCAGCCGGTTTTGGAAAGGATTGGCATGTTCATTTCCCGAATAACGGGTAAGCATCGTCTTACACAGATGGTAAATCTCGGCCGCCACCGAGTCGCGATGCGCTTCGTCGCCCTGATATTGCTGCCGGTTGAGCATCTCCAAACGAGCCGCATTGATGTCGAGGATGGCAGTCGCGTTGTCGTGCACCCGACTCAAACTGTCCAACGTCTTCTCATATTCCGTTACGGAAATCATCTGCCGGTCGAAACGAAACGCCCCGTAATCCAGCTCCACCTGCAAGAGTGCTTCCCGTTCCGGCTGCGTGCGTCGGAAGGCAATCAGCTGTTCGAACCAAGCAGCATCGGGCTGAATTGCAAGGGCGCGATAGGCGAGAAAGTCGAACAATGTCGGACGTAGCCGCCGCGAATCCTTGCCCTCTTTCAAAATGGCCTGAAAAGTTTCGGCTTTCGTTTGCTGTAACAAAGCCGCCGGTTGCAGGGAACGTTCCAACTCCTCCTTGATCTTTTGCTCGAACAACGAAGGTGTCCATTCCCGAATATCGTCGGGCACGTAACCAGCCAATTCTGTCCGTTGTCCGATTTTCCAGCGATTCTGTTGGTAGTAATGGTTATACAATTCTGCAAGCATCGAATGGAGTACGGCGGCACCTGCCGGATCGGTACAGGTTTCAGCCTGTTGTTCCGTCTCTTTCATCAGTTCAGGCAGGGTTTCTGCATCCTTTTCCATCTGCTCCTTCATCCGGCTGATCAATGAGCGAATTTGTTCGGGCGTGTTTACTGTTTGAACGGTTTCAGTCGCAACCCGCCCAGGAGCCATTCTCCGGTCTGCACTTACTTGAAACAGGGAGAAAAAGATTCCTCCTGCCATACAAATGGAGAGCCATCCTATTTTTGCCTTCATACGCATAACCTGTTTTATTCGTTAAACAACTATTCTATAAGGAAAGATACAAAGAAACAGCAAAAAGATGCAACAGGATTGTTAATAAGCAAGAAGGAAGATTAAAATACCTCCGGGCAAAAAGAAAACTAAACAGAGCCTACATTGATTGTCATTCCTTCCTCTGCCAGTATCGTGTTTGGGAAAATGGCAGTTGCTTCTTGATACAATGTTGTCAGGTCATTGTAGCGGGCAGAAAAATGTCCGATGATTAATTGCTTCACATGCGCATCGCGCGCTATTTCAGCCGCTTGCCGAGCCGTTGAATGGAATGTCTCTTTTGCGCGCGCTAACTCGTTTTCACAAAAAGTGGCTTCATGATAAAGCAAGTCAATGTTCTCAATCATTGGAATAATTCTCCTGTTACATATCGTATCGGAACAAAAGGCATAGCGTTTGGGCGGGTCTGCCGGACGTGTCAGCCGTGAATTGGGGACAATCTCCCCTTCCGGAGTGACATAATCTTTCCCTTGCTTAATGTCTTTCATCCAGCTAACCGGTATTTGGTAGAAATCTGTCATTTCGCGGATGATATGCGGCTCTTTTGCCTTCTCCACGAAAAGGTATCCGCAGGTAGGTATTCTATGTATTAAAGGAATAGAATATACCGACACGGAGCGGTCTTCCATAATTAATTGATGGCGGGTCGTATCAACCAGATTAAAGCGGATTTTGAACTCCAATCCTTTACAAAACAGGTTGATAATGGGCTGAAGGAACGTTTCAATCTCTTTCGGGCCATGTATCACCAAATCGCCTGTGCGCCCCAACATACTGAGTGTGGAAATCAATCCCGGCAATCCGAAACAATGGTCGCCATGCAAATGAGAGATAAAAATGTGCGTCAGGCGCTTAAAATGAATGTGCATACGCCTCATTTGAACCTGTGCGCCTTCCCCACAATCAATCATATACAATTTGTCCCGTAAATCAATGATTTGCGAGGTTGCCCAATGCCGAGTGGTTGGCAATGCCGAACCACATCCTAAGATATTTACTTTAAAATCAGCCATCTGTTTTATCTATATGGATTGCAAAGATAATACAAAAGGATAGCTCCTTTGTGAAAAATGGCAAAAAACGTGAATAGCCTATTCTACGGTTGGGAAAGATTCTATATATTTGTTTGCTTTCCCAAAGGGAAAGTTGTTAGTCCGATAAAGGAACTTAGTTTTATCTGAACCTTAGCTAACTTTTTCTTTTTGTTTAAAACGGTTAAATGTAGAAACGGCTGAGCGAGAGCTTCGCCGTTTCCTTTTTATATTAATAAGTATGTTCTTTCTCGGTCTGTATTTCCTCCCGATTTATCTTGCGCAAGTCTAACATGCGCCACGCATAGAAAATATACGCCAGTACGAACGGAATAAGAATCGAAACATAACTCATGACCTTCAGCGTGAAAGGACTTGAACTGCTGTTTTCGATGGTCAGCGAACTCTGCAAATCGACAAGCGACGGATAATAAGCCGTATGGTTCCAACCGGCACAAAGCAGCAGGGATAATACCGTCAGAATCGTTCCAATGCCGCAAAACCAGATACCTTTTCTCCAAACCGGCGATAAGCACGTACGGATGATGGCATATAAGACACCGACGATTCCCGCAAGCATAACAAGAAGAACCACAGGCATTTCAATCAGATTCAAGAAATACTTATGCGGCTGCATGAAAACCTCTTTTGTCTCCGGATTGACCGCGAAGCCGTCCGCCAAAAGCCAATGCACAAGAAACGTAAGGAAGAAAAGCAGGAACAGAATGCTTTCGATCCCCAACTGTTTTCGGCTTCTTTGAGTTATCTCTGGGTCGTCTATGTTGTTAATAAAATATAGAAGTGCTTGTATGCGCGCCAAGAAAAACACAGCCAGCCCGAGGCACACATTCCAAACAACAGTCACTGCCTCAAGCCCATGCCACGAATTGGCCCACGAGGAGATGACCGGCATGGCAGCATCCGTAAGCTGGGCTTTGTCAATCGTAAACTCCGCTCCGCTGAAAAATGTGCCGACGGCCGTTCCCAACAGTATAGGCCCCAACACGCCGTTGAGCCATAAAAACACCTGATAGGTCTTTTTCCCCAGCAAATTTCCTTTTCTCGATTGATATTCGTAGGAAACGGCCTGCAAGACAAAACAGGCAAGGATGAGCATCCAAACCCAATAGGCTCCTCCGAAGCTGGTCGAATAGAAGAGCGGGAAAGAGGCAAAAAAAGCGCCTCCGAACGTAACAAGGGTCGTAAAAGTAAACTCCCATTTGCGCCCAGTCGAATTCAATATCATTTTTTGTTGCAGTTCTGTTTTTCCGATTGTGAAAAGCAGGGATTGTCCTCCTTGTACAAAAAGCAGGAAGACGAGCAATGCGCCCAACAAGGAAACCAGAAACCACCAATAATGTTGTAAAAACAGGTAATCCATGATGTGTTATTTATGATTTGTAATGAATGATTTTCGGACCTTTCTTGATGGCTTTCACCATGATGCCGATTTCGGCAACCAGTAAAACCGTGAAAAGAAACAGGAACAAGAAGAAAGTTGTCTGGACAGCCGACGTCGACAAGTTGGAAATCGACGCACTGGCCGGAAGAATATCCTGAATGACCCACGGTTGCCGCCCCACTTCTGCCACTATCCAGCCCGCTTGTCCGGCAATATAAGCCAACGGAATACTCCACAGGCTGATTCGCTGCAACCAAGCAGACTTGTCGAACCATCCTCTGACACTCCATATCCATGCGACAATAAACAGCAGAATGAAATAACCGCCCAGCAAAACCATGAGGTGAAACGAATAGAATGTCAACCCTACGGGTGGAATCAATTCTTCGGGATTCTGGATATAGCCATAACCGAAGTAGGCAAAATGCTCGTCCAATTGGTTACGGGCCTGTTGGGCAGCGACCTCATCTTTCTCCTTTACGGCCTGCCGATAAGTCGCCAATGCTTGAATCGCGGTTTTTCCCCGTTCCATCTTTTCGGCGGCCGACAGCGCAGGTGTCCCGTCGCGTGTCGGATAACCTCCTTCTATTAAATTGACAATGCCGGGAACGTACGCATCCGCATCCCTTTCGGCAAGCAAAGAAAGCATCTTCGGGATTTCGATGTTGAAAATAAACGGCTCAGCCGAATCGTTGTACTTGGTTTTATCCGGATTCAACACGCCGATAGCCGTCAGCCCGGCACCGTTCGTTCCTTCGTACAGGCCTTCCATGGCAGCCAACTTCATGGGTTGTTTCTGGGCCACTTGATAGGCAGAACCGTCACCTGTCCACAAAACAAGGATGGAGGCGACCAAACCGAAAACTGCGCCCACTTTAATACTCGCAAGGGCGAAGCTCTTTTCGCGTTTCTTCAATAAGAACCAACTGCTCACGCCTATGACAAACACGCTTCCTTCAATCCATCCGGAAAGGACTGTATGGCAAAATTTGTTGATGGCCACAGGCGACAAAGCGACCGCCCAAAAATCGACCATCTCATTGCGCACGGTATCCGGATTGAAGTGCATTCCGGCAGGAAACTGCATCCAAGCGTTTGCGATGAGTATCCAGAGGGCGGACAACGTAGCGCCTGCAATCGTCAGCCAGGTAGAAAGGAGATGGAACCGCTTGCTCACCTTTTCCCAGCCGAAAAACATGATGGCGATAAAGGTCGCTTCCATAAAAAAAGCGAGGATTCCTTCAATTGCCAAAGGTGCTCCGAAAATATCTCCGACAAACCAGCTGTAATTAGACCAGTTGGTCCCGAATTCAAATTCCAGAATGATTCCCGTCGCCACGCCGATAGCGAAATTGATTCCGAACAGTTTCATCCAAAACTGTGCCGTTTGCTTCCAAAAAGCGTTCCCGGTTTTGTAATAAATCGTTTCCATAATGGCTTGTATGACGCCAAGCCCCAATGTCAACGGGACAAACAGCCAATGATACATGGCTGTAAGGGCAAATTGCGCCCTCGACCAATCAACTAAAGATGTATCCATATTTGTGTGTTTATAATAATAATTTAGGGCATAGAAGCTCTGTTAATCAATTCATTTGAAACATACTCTTCTTTTTCGGCCTCCTCACCGAACTGTGCCAAATAGTCGGGGAAGAAAAAGAGTTTCAACACGAAAAATAGAATGAAAAGTTTGAGCAAAATAATCAGCCACAAGGTTTTGCCGAGTTTCATCTCCCGGAATCCCTCAAGATAAAAGGAAATAATCCGCCAACCCATCGATTCTCTTTTCATAAGACAAATGTACATAAAACCCTTAGAAATAGAAACGAATCGGGCTAAAAATCCCCCGGAAACTCGTTCGGCGGGAAAAATTATCGATTGCCGGAGAAAATTTATTTACCTGCCGAGCGGATTTTACTTACCCGCCGGGAAGGTTTTTATTTCATGCCAGTGGAGCCGACGTTTTATGCCAGTGGGATCCCATTTTCATGGCAGTGCAAGAAACAACGGATGCTTTTCGCTTTGGATGCGAGTGGAAATTAGATTTTTATGGCTACTTTTACGGCCTTATTCAAACAACGGGTCATACATTACTTCGTCATGAAAATTATTTTGTTCTGTTTGTGTTTATTGGTTACTGCAAAGAGTATGGGAAAAGCGAAAGAACAATATCTGCTCGTCGGTTCGTATGCTGATTCGACGGAAGCGGGGATAAAGGTGTTTCGATTTAATATCGAACAGGGGACGTTTACGTGGATAAGTGAAAAATCCGGCATTCAGAATCCTTCCTATTTGACCGCCTCTTCAGACGGTCGGTTTGTTTATTCCGTGAGCGAAGTTCCCGCTCCCGACGCGAAAGTGTGCGCGTATGCTTTCGACAAACAGACCGGGACGTTGACCCTCCTGAACGAACAACCTGCCCAAGGAAGCGCTCCTTGCTATATTTGGGTAGACAAACGAAACCGCTTGGTCGTGACGGCCAATTACAACGGAGGAAGCATCAGCACGTTCCCTCTATGGGAAGACGGGACGTTGGCGCCTGCCACCGAATATGTGTATGCAGGAGGAACAGCCGGGTCGCAACGGCAATCGGCTCCGCATCTGCACTGTGTCTATGCGTCGCCCGATGAACGCTTTTTGTATGCAAACGATTTGGGTACGGACCGTATCTATTTCTACGAATTGGCGGAGTCTGCGAGGAAAGGACTGACCTTGCAGAAAGTTTCGCCCGACTTTTTCAGCCTGCCTTCCGGCGAAGGGCCGAGGCATTCCGTTTTTCATCCGAACGGAAAATGGATGTATGTGATCGGCGAACTTTCCGGCCGGGTGACGGTGTTCGCCTATGCTGACGGGAAGCTGTCGCCGATACAGACGGTGGAAGCGGATGCTGCGCATGCGTCGGGTAGCGCAGATATTCACACGACGCCGGACGGACGTTTCTTGTACGTTTCCAACCGCTTGAAGGACGACGGGATTGTTTGCTTTTCCATCGACCCGAAGTCCGGAATGCTGACGGAGGCCGGCAAACAGGCGACGGGGATTCATCCGCGCAATTTCGTTATCACGCCCAACGGAAAATATTTGTTGTGCGCTTGCCGAGACAGCAACGTGATTCAGATTTTTGAAATCAATCCGTCGACCGGACAGTTGAAAAATACGGGAAAAGAGATAAAAACAGCCCAGCCCGTTTGCCTGAAATGGGTCGAAACAGATGATTAAGTGAAAAATAAATGTGAGTATATTGCATTTGTGTTAAGTTTTTCCGTACCTTTGCAAGGTTTTTACGCTAAAGGGCTTTGGAACTATTTGAATCATACAAGATCGATTTGAAGAATCTCACTCCGGGAGTGCATGAATTTAGCTACTTACTGGAGGATAAGTTTTTTATGGACATTGATGGCGATCAAGTCCGGGAGGGAAAAGTGGATGTATCTCTCCGCGTAAAACGTTCTTTTATGATGTCTGAGATGGATTTTCAGATAAAAGGCGTTGTAAAAGTTCTTTGTGACAGATGCTTGGATGAGATGGATCAGCCGATTGATACAACGAATCATTTGGTTGTGAAGTTCGGTAGAGAACATGCGGAAGAAAGCGACGATGTCGTGATTATTCCGGAAGAGGAAGGAATCATTAATCTGGCATGGTATCTCTATGAATTCGTGGCACTGGCTATTCCGTTGAAGCATGTACATGCTCCGGGGGAGTGCAATAAAGAGATGGAAGCAAAATTGAAAATGCACACGGCCCGGGATTGGAGCGACGAAGATTCGCATGCGGAGGACGGAGAAGAGGAATTTCCGGCCGGAACCGACCCCAGATGGGAAGGCTTGAGGCAATTGTTGAAGAATGATAACAATTAAATAAATACAAACAATGGCACATCCTAAAAGAAGACAAGGTAAGACAAGAACAGCCAAGAGAAGAACTCATGACAAGGCTGTAACTCCCACGATGGCGATTTGCCCGAATTGTGGTGCATGGCACATTTATCACACTGTATGCGGTGAATGCGGCTATTACAGAGGTAAATTAGCAATTGAAAAAGAAGCTGCTGTGTAAGTTTATCAAAGCAGCATTCACTTTTGGTAAACAAGGAAATAGCCCTAAAAGATATTTTTTAGGGCTTTTTTTTAAATGGGGTAAGAAAAATTCTTTTAGTCTTGAATTTTATGGAGAAGATAAATGCGGTTATAACAGGCGTTGGGGGATATGTCCCCGAAGATGTATTGACAAATGAGGATATCTCAAAAATGGTCGATACGACAGACGAATGGATTATGACGCGTGTCGGCATTAAAGAACGCAGAATTCTGAGAGGAGAAGGACGCGGTACCTCTTATATGGGGATACGTGCTGTCGAACAGCTGCTTGAGAAAACGAAGGTGAACCCGGAAGAGATAGAGGTTATCCTGACGGCAACCACTACGGCGGATCATCATTTTCCTACCACCTCTTCCATCATTGCCTATCACACGGGGTGTAAGAATGCAATGACGTTTGATCTGCAAGGTGCATGTGCCGGATTCCTTTACGGACTGGAAACAGGTTCCAATTATATCCGTTCGGGCCGCTATAAGAAGGTGATTGTTGTGGCGGGCGATAAAATGACTGCGATTACAGATTATACAGACCGTTCGACTTGCCCGCTTTTCGGGGATGGATGCGGGGCTGTCCTGCTTGAACCGACAACGGAAGATGTGGGTGTGATGGACACGTCTCTGCATACGGATGGTTCCGGATATGCGCATCTGCTGATGAAGTCCGGTGGTTCGGCCTATCCTCCTTCTCATGAAACGGTTGACAAGCGGGAGCATTTTGTCTATCAGGATGGACGGTATGTGTTTAAGTATGCTGTTTCCTACATGGCAGATGCGGCTGCGGAAGTGGCCGAGCGGAATCACTTGACGCGCGACGATATTACATGGATTGTCCCTCATCAGGCAAACCTGCGCATTATTGATGCGACGGCAAAACGGCTGGAGGTTCCGATGGACAAGGTGATGGTGAACATCCAGAAATATGGTAATACAAGCGCCGGTACGATCCCCTTATGCCTTTGGGAGTGGGAAAACCGGTTGAAGAAAGGCGACAATCTTATTTTGGCTGCTTTCGGCGCAGGCTTTACTTGGGGAGCTGTTTACCTGAAATGGGGCTATGATGGCAAATAAGGTGCATAAATCCGGGTTTGTCAATATTGTCGGTAATCCCAATGTCGGCAAGTCGACGCTGATGAACCGCTTGGTCGGGGAACGTATCTCAATTATCACGGCCAAAGCACAGACTACGCGCCATCGCATCATGGGAATCGTGAATACCGACGATATGCAGATTGTCTATTCCGATACACCGGGCGTTTTGCACCCGAATTACAAATTGCAAGAATCCATGCTCAACTTCTCTCAGTCGGCATTGGGCGACGCAGATGTGCTGCTCTATGTAACGGATGTGGTTGAGAAAATAGACAAGAACGAAGAGTTCCTCCAGAAGGTTCAGAAAATGGAGTGCCCGGTTTTGTTGCTGATTAATAAAATAGACTTGACCACACAGCCGCAACTGGAAGCATTGGTTGCCGAATGGACGGAACTATTGCCCCAAGCTGAGATTATTCCCGTATCGGCTCTTTCCAATTTCAATGTGGATTACGTGAAACGCCGCGTGGAGGAGTTGATGCCGGAGTCGCCTCCTTATTTCGAGAAAGATGCGCTGACGGACAAGCCCGCGCGTTTTTTCGTGACGGAGATTATTCGCGAGAAGATTCTTTTATATTATCAGAAAGAGATTCCGTATGCTGTGGAGGTCGTCGTCGAACAGTTTAAAGAAGAGGCCGACCTGATTCGCATCAAAGCGTTGATTATCGTCGAGCGCGATTCGCAAAAGGGAATTGTCATCGGACATCGCGGCCAGGCGCTGAAGAAAGTCGGGGCAATGGCGCGTAAGGACATCGAGCATTTCTTTGAGAAGAAGGTTTTCTTGGAAATGTTTGTCAAAGTAGAAAAAGATTGGCGGAACCGGGATGCGATGTTGAAGAATTTCGGTTATCAATTGGATTAATTAATGACTTTTTCACCAGTAAAATAAAGACTTATGGGAAATATTGTGGCAATCGTCGGTAGACCCAATGTGGGGAAATCTACACTCTTTAATCGTTTGACGCAGACGCGTCAGGCAATTGTGAATGAGGAAGCCGGAACGACTCGCGACCGCCAATATGGCAAAGTGGAATGGGGTGGAAACGAATTTTCATTGGTCGATACGGGTGGATGGGTCGTTAACTCGGACGATGTCTTTGAAGAGGAAATCAACAAGCAGGTCAAGATTGCTTTGGAGGAAGCCGACGTCATCCTGTTTGTGGTCGATGTGCAAAGCGGAATGACCGATTTGGACAGCGAGGTAGCCGCCATTTTGCGCCGTAGCAAGAAGCCGGTGATTGTGGTAGCCAATAAGGCTGACAATTATGAACTGCATCCGGTTTCGGCTGAGTTCTACTCGTTTGGGCTGGGTGACCCGTTCTGTTTGTCTGCCATCAACGGCTCGGGGACGGGCGACTTATTGGATAAGATTATTGCCACTTTGCCGGAGGGTAAAGAGGAAATGCCTGCCGAGCAGTTGCCGCGTATCGCCGTGATTGGCCGACCCAACGCGGGAAAATCTTCCCTCATCAATGCCTTTATCGGCGAAGACCGTCACATCGTGACCGATATTGCGGGGACGACGCGCGATTCCATTTACACGAAATATGACAAGTTCGGCCTGAACTTTTATCTGGTGGACACAGCCGGAATCCGCAAGAAGGGAAAAGTCAACGAGGATTTGGAATATTATTCTGTGATTCGCTCCATTCGCGCTATCGAGAACTCTGACGTCTGTATCCTCATGTTAGATGCGACGCGCGGCATTGAAAGCCAAGATTTGAACATCTTCTCTTTGGTGCAGAAAAACAAAAAAGGATTGGTCGTTTGTGTAAACAAGTGGGATTTGGTGGAAGAAAAGAACCAGAAAGTGATTGATACCTTTTCGAATGCTATCCGTTCTCGTTTGGCTCCATTCACCGACTTCCCGATTCTGTTTATCTCGGCCTTGACGAAGCAGCGAATCTTTAAAGTGTTGGAGACCGCCAAGCAGGTGTACGAAAACCGTCACCGCCGCGTTTCGACGGCCAAACTGAACGAGACACTGCTCCCGATTATCGAGAACTATCCGCCTCCTGCATGGAAAGGGAAATATATCAAGATTAAATATATCACGCAGTTGCCCATCGAACATGTTCCCTCTTTTGCTTTTTTCTGCAATTTACCGCAGTGGGTGAAAGAGCCTTACAAACGTTTTCTGGAAAATAAGATTCGGGAAAACTGGAACTTCACGGGCACGCCTGTCAATATTTTTATTCGGGAGAAATAAGAGCAATTGACAATTGACAATGGACAATTGACAATTAGGGACGCAGAAACGCAGAGGGACGCAGACTTTTATATTTCAGTCTGCGTCCCTCTGTGTTTTCTGCGTCGTCTGCGTTGTTTTTAATTGTCAATTGTCAATTGCTTACAGTAGTTGAGCACCTCAACGTTTTGGATTTTACTCTTGAAGTCGCCCGCCTTCTCCAGTGGGAATACCAACGTGCGGACGTAATTCATCGAGTCTTTCCCGCCGCTGCGGTAGATTTTCCCGATGTCCATCTTCTCTTTCAACTTGCCATCGATGTACAGGCTGGTCTGTTTTTGGTCGCCGACGATGCTGACCGTGGCGCGTTCCTCCGGGTAGAATTGATATTCGAACGTGTTCAGATAACCGTCACGGGCAAAACCGAGTTTGCCAGAAATCGGGTCGGACAGATAGAACACGGCATCCGGCGAACGGAACAGAACCGTCCCTTTCTCCTCCCGGGCTGCTTGGATGTCAAACGAAACCGTATAATGATAACCTATCTCGCGCAGGCCCGTTTGCATACCGGGTTGCAACGTTTCCAGATTGTAGACTGCACGTGGCGACGTCCCGATGCGTCCGGCGAAATTGACATCCGGCGCTTCGCTGAGGGCAAGTCGGCAACTGTCGAACACAGCGTACGGAACGGTACAGTCCTTACCCGTCCACATCTTGACCGACAAGGTTTGGATGGCAGGAAACGCCCGATAATGAATGTCCTTTGTGCTGATACCATTGCCGGCATGGTCGTTCCAGACGGCAAACATACCGCCCTTGATGTGCGGGTCTTTCTCCTCGAAAACCTCTTTCCCCACATGCGCCGGCGTCCATTTCTCGTAAAGCATCTTCGTGTTCAGGTAATCGTAGTAATAACCTGCTGCCGGAACGATATACAGATAGCCGTCCGGAATGCTGATCAGGTCATATCCCTGCTTCACCATCTCGCGCGGATCGGCATACCCGTTGTACCAGGCGCTCATCAAGACGTTTTCGGACTTGACCGGCGTCGTCCCGTTGGCATGGGTCAATGCACCCCAGACGCAAGCCTGTTTGCCGTAGCTCTCGACCAACCGGATGTAATGGTCCGTAAAGGCGCGGAACTTTTCCACCACCTCTTGCTTCTTGTTCGAATATTCGTCTGTCCCGATGTGGACACGCTTACCGCGGAAAACCGGCTGGCTTCCCTCCAGATACTCCCGGAACAGGGCGTCTACAAACTCATACGTTTCCGGCTTGAACAAATCCAGATGGTCCATGCCATATTCTTGACTGCCGATTTCCGGCTTGTAGTGCGTCAGCGCGAGCGAATGCGCCGGGACGTCGATTTCGGGAATAATCTCCACGCCCAGACTGTCCGCCAAAAGCTGCAAATCAATGAATTCCTTCTTCGTATAATAACCGTCGCGTGCAGTCAGTCCCGGGAACGTTTCGCATTCCAACCGGAAAGCTGCGTAGGTCTTGTTCCAATCATAATTGAAAAAGCGGTGGAACGCATTGTCGTTCAGGTGAATCTGGAACGTGTTCATCTTATAGTAAGCCATGATTTTGACATAATCGCGCAACATGCTCATCGGGATGTATTTGCGTCCGCAGTCCATCATAAAGCCGCGGATACCGTAATCCGGATAATCGCGCGCCGTCCCTTTCGGCAATGCCCGGTCGCTCTGCTGCTCAGAGAGTTGGAGTAACGTGCGGGTCGCCCAGAACAATCCCTTGCTTGTGGGAGCAGAAACGGCCACACGGTTCGTAATCTTCAAGCTGTAACCTTCTTCGCCCAACCGCTTGTCAGGAGAAATCGACAAAACAAAATCGCCGGCAGCCGCGCCCCCTTGCACGACTTGCATCCGTCGTCCGAACATCTGTTCGTAGTCTGTCGCAAACTGCTGCGCGATGCGGGCAACCTCCGGGTCTTTCCCCGCGCACACGATGCGGGAAGTAGTTGTAGGTGTGAACATCCCTTTGCTCCCCTTCCATTCTTGCAGTTCGGGGATGACAAAAGGCTTTTTGTTTACCTCAGCATCTGCCACTCGAGGCAGAAACAGGAACGCTGCGAGAAGCAGCCAATAGAATTGCATTTTCATCATATTATGTGCTTGATTTTAATGAAATGCAAACATAACGAAAAAACAAAACAATCCCAAACAAAACGGGGATTTCCCGGCACTTAATTTTCCTTAGGTTCCGGGAAAATACAGGTGGATAGGCATGTAGTTTTCTCCGGTCGGCAGAACTTTTGTGTTTGACAAGGGTCGAACAGCTGTTTGACAGGTGTCGGACAACTGTTTGACCTTCGTCGAACACCTGTCCGACCCCCGTCGAACGCAAATGTTCTCGGCATTACGGAAAACGGCGACGGCATGAAATGGTAATTTCCCGGAACCTAAGGAAAATTAGCTGCCGGGTAAAGGGCAACGAAGTGCCGGGCGCGTGAAAGAGGATAGATAAAGAATTTAATGTACGCGCGCGTGAAGGATAGAAATATCCTGTTTCTGGGTTGTTTCGTTATTTCGTCATTTTTTCGAGGAAAAGTGGTTTGTGAGAGAAAATAGCTTTTTCGTCCTCTTTTCGCTATCTGATTGATAAGAAAGCACATAGAAATGAGAAAAATATTGGCGGAAAGAATTGCAAGTTCAAAAACTATGCGTATTTTTGTGACGAAATAAAGAAGGTTTATACCCGCGCGAACGTGGCAGCGCGTATAACCCATTGAAATTGAACTTTTAAGTATACTGTATTATTAATATTAATTTAAATGATTATGAACAAGAGATTTTCTACTCTTTTGGCTACTGTTCTGGTAGCCGGTGGATTAACTTCCACAGTAATGGCAGCTGCTGGGCCGGGTGCTGTCGAAAGTGGGGAGTACACATTCTTGGAAGCGACTTCGGGTAAAGTAATCTCCATTGCTAATGGAGTATTGACCGAGGTTACAACTCCTACTGCTTCTTCCACGATGGATGATATTAATGCAGCATTGTGGAAAGTAACAATTATTCCTGCTGCAGATATCACAGGTGTTCCAACTTACCAGTTCCAAAACAAAGCTTCAGGTCAGATGTTGTCTGTGAAATTGCAGAGTGATGCGGAGGCTGTTTCGGGTATAGCAACATCTACTTCTGCGGCTAAAATTGGCAGTGGTAACTCTACTTGGGCTTGGGATGCAACAAAAGGCTTATATGCTGTAGTTGGGGATACTACTTTCTTCTTTAATAGTCAATCTCCGGTATTAGGATTGAAGGCTGCTCATAAGGATGCAGTTAATCCTTTTACTAATGCATTGCAAGTTGGCTATACTGCATTAAACATTCAACGTATATTAACAGCTGATGAATTTAATACCTTGACTAAAGGTAAATTGTATTTTAATAATGATAAAGACGTTTCGGCTGGTAATACAAATGTTTTGACAGCGAATACTTGGACGGCTGTATCTGATGCGGCAGATGCTGTTGGTGGTAGTGTTACTGCGAACTATTTGAATTTGAAAACAGCAGATGGTAAATTTTTGGTTGTTGATACCGCTTTTTGGGAAGGAACAGGAACAGATATTAATACTGATGCTGCCTATAAGTTGAATGTAGATACCGTTTTTGCTAAGGACTATGGTGTTATAACGAAGAATACAGCTGCAGCAAGACGTGTAAAAGACTCTTATGAATTTCAACCTGTTTATTCTGTTGCGGAGGATTCTTTAATCTTAAAAATAGCGAAAGTTCCTGCTTATCAGTCAACGGCGGATCTTACCAACAACTCTCATTGGACAAGTTCTGGCGCTCCTGCCACCGCGACAACTTATGCCGGTCAAATTATTTTGCGTAATTTGGCAAATGCGACAGTTTTAACAGTAGAGAAGAGTACTAATGTAACAACAAAACCATATGTTGTTCAACCTTTAATTCAACCAACTCCGAGTAATCTTGGTGGTACTGCAAAAATTACACCGAATAAGGTTTACTATGTAGCTGACATGAGAACATACGTCAGTGGAGCACAGAACCCGGGGTATGGTAAATTCTATGATTACAACTTCCCAAGTCAAACCAATTATTTGGAAGCAGGTCAGCCATTCAATTACTTCTCTCAATTTGTTGTGGAGTCTACACCAGGCACAGAAACCGGTAATTATATTATCAAAGCTCGTGTAAATGGAACTGTGGCTTGGAGTGGTGTTGCAGATTCATTGGCAAATGGTAACATTGTATTTGGTCCAGATACAATCAAGTTAGTTGATGCTGGTCTTGAATATACAGGTGAAACTCAATATATTGGTTATCGCGCAAACGATCATGCGTTGGCTAACAAGCAGTTCAAGATTCAATCTGCTTCTCCTTTGTTGAGCGAAGATATGTTCTTGCACATGAAGACCGATAGTACGATGACATTGAGTGCAGGTGAAGTTCTTTACTCAATGGAACGTATCAACACACGTTCGTATGCGGCAGGTGCTATCAAGGATGCTGTTGACCCATTGGCTTGGGATGTTTATGCAATCAAGACAGACAAGGGTGAATACTTGATTATGAACGAAGATGGTGAATATATTTTGACAGCTGATCCTGAAAAGTATAACTACACAGTTACATATCAATATACAGATGGTTCTGTAAAATCAGATTCTAAATCATACATCGCTACTGGTTTTGCATTTATTCCGACAGAAGCAGCTGATAAATATGTTATCATGCCGACATTCCCACGTATAACTGTTACGGGGGCTAATACTTTGGCAAAAGATAAAATCAAAGTAGAATGTTATTATTCAAGTGTTCCGGGTTCTGTTCAAGGTTCTGGTCAAGCACCAACAGAAACAACACCATTAGATAACAGTCTAAAGAACAGCATGGTAACAGTCAACACGAACACCGGTGATTTGGAAAATGCAACATTAGGTGATGTTAAATACGACCTCTTCTATGTTGCCGAAGAAGAAGATCCGCAGAGCTTGTTCACTATGCCGAAACACGTTACGTTGAATACTTCAAACAATGAGTTTGTTGCAATCAATGGTGCAAATCAAGGTGTTGTAGTTGCAGAGAATGCATTGAAATCGGATGTTTATACGACTGAAGACTTTACATTCTGGTTGGATACTGCCAAGTATTATCGGAATGGCGAAACGGAGATTGCTCCTCAGTATTACCTGACGAAGGGCGTTGCAGCTGATTCGACAACAAATACAGAGGCATATCGTCTGTATATGTACAATGCAGCAGATTCAGCTAAGAATGCCACAGTTGATAAAGAACAATATACAGCATACGACGCTGTTCGCGTAATCTTCCGTGAGGCTTCTCGCTATGGTGCAGATTCTTTGATTGTAGCTAACGATACGTTGACAATCGACGGAAAAGCAACAGCGACGATAGCTAAACCGAAAGCTGGAGTAAATGATTTCCGCTTCAAGTTCTTACAAGCTGAAGACGAAGCTGAAGGTGTTTATAACATCGTAAGTGTAAAAGACGACAGCCAGTATCTGCGTAACTTGAACGGTGTATTGGTTTTGGGTACGGAAATCGAAGGTGTGAAGGTTACAGTAGAAAATGCTCAAGCTCCGACCGCAAACGACGAAATCACCGCTTCTGAAGTAACTGTCATCGCCGGCAACGGTCAGATCACCATCTCCGGTGCTGCAGGCAAACAAGTTGTTGTAAGCAACATCTTAGGCCAAGTCGTTGCTAACACAGTTCTGACTTCTGACAACGCAACAATCGCCGCTCCGCAAGGTGTAGTTGTTGTAGCCGTTGAAGGTGAAGAGGCTGTCAAAGCAATCGTTAAGTAATTGACGAGATAAAACAAATTGTAGAGACGTGGCGTGCCGCGTCTCTCTTTCACGGTAAAAAATAAAACAACGGTTCATTCGCCTGCGAAGGCCAATAACCCCAAAAAGAAGAGGCTGTGTCAACATGCACGACACAGCCTTTTTTCATTTTTGCGCACATCTTTGGGAGGTATGAGGAAGGTTTCTTGTGCATTTTTCCGGTTCGATACAATAAACACTCATTTATTCAGTTATTAAGTTACGAACAATAAACAGATGAAAATAGACTATGATCGGTAAAATGAAAATTCGCGTATGGTTGATTATATTATGTAGTAGCCTGCTGGCTGTCGGGAACATGCGGGGGCAGGAGGTCTCTTCGTCGTTGCTCGAGATGGCAGTGCCTTCGTTGCAGATTGCGCCCGATGCACGCGGTGGCGGTATGGGCGACATGGGTGTTTCGACCTTGCCTGATGTGAATTCGCAGTATTGGAACGCGGCGAAATATGCGTTTATGGGCAGCAAGGCGGGCGTGGCGCTCTCTTATACACCTTGGCTCAGAAAGTTGGTTAACGATGTGGCATTGGTCAATATGTCGGGCTATTACAAATTGGGGAATAGCGATTTGCAGGCAATCAGCGCTTCGCTGCGTTATTTCTCGTTGGGCGATGTGCAGATTTGGGAGAACGTGGGCGACGTCCCTTATGGTGTGAATCCGTATGAGATGGCGTTGGATGTGGCTTACAGCCGAAAATTGTCTGAGTCGTATTCAATGGCAGTTGCTTTGCGTTATATCCGTTCGGATATGGGAACGGATAATGACGAACGCTATGCAGGAAATGCTTTTGCAGCGGATATTTCCGGTTATTTGGAGAAATATGTGTTGTTGGGAAATGCCGAGGCGTTGTGGAGTTTTGGTTTCAACCTGTCTAACATTGGAAGTAAGATTTCGTATGACGGTGGTGGCACAAACAATTACCTGCCGACCAAGTTGGCTATCGGAACCGGTTTGCTGTATCCGCTTGACGACTACAACCAAATCGGGGTGTATGTGGATTTGAGCAAGTATCTTGTTCCCTACGCACCGCGTCAACGGGAAGGAGAAACCGACGAGGAATTCGAGCAGCGGCAAGACGACTACCGTTCGTGGTCGAGCATTACAGGTATGTTCAAGTCGTTCTCCGATTCGCCCAACGGTTTGCTGAAGGAGATTATGGTTTCGGTCGGGTTGGAATATAGCTACAACCAACAGTTTTTTGTGCGTGGCGGTTATTTCTATGAGAACGAGCATGTCGGCAATCGTAAATACTTCTCTTTCGGGGCAGGTTTCCGCATGAGTGTATTCCAGTTGGATGCCGCCTATTTGGTCAGCACGATTCAGAATAACCCGCTGGACCAGACACTTCGCTTTTCGCTTTCGTTCGACATGGACGGTATCAAGAATCTGTTTCAATAAAAGCGCGACGGGATGAAGATACGGGTAGGGTTTGGTTATGACGTGCATGCATTGGTTCCGGATCGTGAATTGTGGTTAGGCGGCGTGCGGATTGCACATGAGAAGGGATTGTTGGGACACAGTGATGCCGACGTGTTGATTCATGCCATTTGTGATGCGTTGTTGGGGGCGGCCGATATGCGGGACATTGGGTTCCATTTTCCCGATACAGCGGCCCAATATGCTGGTATCGACAGCAAGGTGTTGCTTCGCGAAACAATGCGGTTGCTTCGCGAGGGCGGGTATGAATTGGGTAACATCGACGCGACGGTAGCAGCCGAACGGCCTAAATTGAATCCGCACATCCCAGAGATGAAGCGCGTGTTGGCGGCCGTATTGCAGGTCGATGAGGGAGATATTTCCATCAAAGCAACGACGACGGAGAAGCTGGGATTCACGGGTCGGCAGGAAGGAATTGCCGCATATGCGACTGTTTTAATCCAAAAATAGG